>BNUJ01000011.1 GCA_025997275.1 Deferribacterales bacterium | reverse complement strand
TACGGAGCTTATTAGAATTAACGTGTCGGGCGGACGTGTTGTAGGAATTAACGTGATAGACAAGCGCACAGACGAAGAACAGTATATAGAGTGTGATTATCTCGTCAATGCTGCAGGCTCTTGGGCAGACAGGGTGGCAAACCTCGCAGGACTATCTATCAACATAACACCTAATAGGGGGTTGTTGTTAGCCTTTAACCACCGAATGTGTAGTCGCGTTATCAACCGCCTGCATGCACCCTCAAATGCTGACATAATGGTGCCACACGGCACTGTGGCGATACTAGGCACCACATCTGTCAATGTCAGTGAACCTGCCGATAACTCTGTGCTATACCAAGAATCTATGGAAATGCTCGGAATAGGCGAGGTTTTATTCCCAGATATTATGAATTATCGCATATTACGCGGTTTTTCTGGCACAAGACCCCTCTATACGCCGTCAGCGGAATCTGGCAGAGATGTTTCACGTGGCTTTGCTCTAATCAACCATGAGGACGAGGGGATAGCTGGTTTTACATCAATAGTGGGTGGCAAATTTACTACATTTAGACTTATGGGTGAGAAAGTTGGCAACTTTATAGCAGAGAAACTCTCTGTTGTCGCTCGTTGCCGCACTGCCGAAGAATCGCTGGTATCCGCTGTTCCAAATTGGCTTGTGGTGAAAGGCAAAAAATATTTCCCCAATAAGGGTTTGCAGCTTGCATTAGAACGGCAACCCGCTCAATTTGACAAACTCGTTGAACGGCTTGAAACAAACGCCAGCAACAGGTCGTTGCTTTGCGAATGTGAGCTGGTAACTAGGGCTGAGTTTGAAGCCGAGCTTGCAAATCCGTTGAATACTAGCATAGATGATATACGCAGACGGACTAGGCTTGGTATGGGCACGTGTCAAGGAACATTCTGTATATATCGCATTGTTAGTGCTATATGTGAATCTAGGGGTGGAGAGATGGACAGTGATGAGGTATTAGAGCTGTTCAGCAATTTTATGAATGGGCGTTGGAAAGGTATCAGAGCGGTGCTCTGGGGTAGCCAAATGCGCGAAGCAGAGCTAAACAGAGCGATATATTCTACTATGTTCGGTGCGGATGGTTTATTATGACTAGAAAATATGATAGAGTTATTGTAGGTGGCGGATTAGCTGGGCTTATGAGTGCGCTAGTAGCTGCTACAGAGAAAAAAAAAGTGGCACTGTTAATGAAAGGCGTAGGTTCAATTGCCATAGCTAGCGGAGCGATAGACCTTTATGGCAAGGGTGTTGGCAAGTTAGACCCATTTAAGACGATTAAGTTGTTGCCTAAGAATCACCCGTATAGCATAGTAGGCATAGAAAATATAATCAATGCTATTAAATACTTTGAGGAAACGACAGCTAGATATGGCTATCCCTACAAGTCAATTTGTGGGAGAAACTCGTTTATCCCCACCCCTGTGGGGTGGTTAAAACCAGTCCATTTGATACCTTCAACTATGGATGCGACTAGGCTTATTAGTGAAACAAATATAGCAATAGTAGGCGTTGAAGGGTTGAAAGATTTTTCCCCTACTCTGATACATTCTGGAATGTTAAAGCAGATGGCTTATGCGGACAAGCAATTTTTGACAGCGATGATGCCTAACCCATTTAATACCGGCAGGGATACCACTTCGCTTGATTTAGCTAGATATGTTGACACCATAGATGGGATGCAGTGGCTAAATAAATCGCTTAGAGCGGTAATTAGTGGCTATAAGGTGGCAATAATACCGCCTATACTAGGCACAGAGCCTAGCAGGTATATTCCCGATGCGCTGATGGAGAGCGTTGGCATTTATCTGCACGAGATGCCAACACTGCCACCCTCTGTGCATGGGATGCGGTTGCAGAAGCTTCTGATGTCGCAGCTCAATGCACTTGGGGTAGATGTCATAGAGAATGCTGATGTTTGCCGTGCTGACGTAAGTGGCGGTGTTTGTGAGGCAATATACACAGCCGCACCGGATGTAGAGCGTGCATATCACGCTGAACGTTTTATTATCGCCACAGGTGGTTTCTTGGGTGGCGGACTTAAAGCTGGTGTAAATGGCGTGTCGGAGTCTATATTTGGGCTAACGATAGATGCACCAGAAAATATTGAAGACTGGTCTAACCCAAATATGTTATCTAGCGGGCATAATTTCGCCTCTATGGGGATTAGGGTTAATGAAGTGTTGCAAGCTGTGGATAGCACTAATAAGCCGATATTAAGCAATGTTCACTTCGTTGGACGCACTATAGGTGGTTATGATTTTGCTAGCGAGCTGTCTGGTGGTGGCGTTGCGCTTGCTACTGCTTATACGGCAGGGAGGCTCTAATGGCTGTTCACTATCATAAATCGCCCGATGCATGTGTAGCTTGCACCACCTGCACAGCATACTGCCCTGTTGCGGCGCATACGCAGAACTATCAAGGACCAAAGCTCACCGCCCCAGCTGGGGAGCGGTTTAGGTTGCTAGGCGAGCCTGATGACAGTTCGCTATCGTATTGTTCTAATTGTAAAATTTGCGATATGTCCTGCCCATATAACGTTCCCATATCGGTCATTAACATGATGGCTAGGGCAGACTATTGCGCCAAGAACCCACCCCCGTTGCGCGACTGGCTTGTGGCACACGGGGAACTGCTCGCCAACCTGACGAGCATATTACCTAACTTTTTAAGAAATTGGGTGATGAACAGCGGGTTTGTGCGCTCTATCCTTGACTTTATGGGCATAGCTAAGGAGATGCCGCTACCTAACTTTGTTGCCAAAACGTTTAAACAAGCGTATAAGAATAAACTTAAATCCAATAAAGCTGATGCAGTTGCTGCCGCTGATATTAACAAAACGTTAGTATATTTTCCCGGCTGTTACGTAAATATTTATGAACCACAAACAGGTTTTGATGTAGTGGAGGTATTAAAGCAGGCAGGATACCATGTTATAGTGCCCGATAATTTCTGCTGTTGCGGGCTACCACTTGTGGCAAACGGTTATATGCGTGCTGCCAAACATAATGCCGTTAAAAATAGTGCTGAGTTAGACAAATGGCGTAATGAGGGTATCCCCGTGCTGACGTCCTGCCCTAGCTGCGGGCTGATGTTGAAACGGGAATACGGAGAACTATTTCCTGATATAGCTGGCACGGAACATAATGCTAAAAATATATATGATGTCTGTGAGTTTATAGGTTCTCTGATAGAATCTGGGTGCTGGAAGGGCAGTTTCCGAACGGATGCTCCTATCAGTGCAATATACCACACCCCTTGCCACTCGCGCGTGCAGGGCTGTGGGAAACCGGGCTTGCAGTTGGCACTCAATCTGCCGAACGTTAGTGCAATTGACGCAGATGCAGGCTGTTGCGGTATGTCGGGCAGTTATGGGTTTAAGAAAGACAAGTATTCAATCGCAATGAATATAGGTAGTTCACTATTTCAAACGATAGATGCGAGCGGGGCACAATGCGTCATCACCGAATGCGGGATATGTCAACTGCAGATACGGCACGGTATAAGCAAGAAGAAAGAAAAACGGGTTATGCACCCAATAACACTCTTAAAAGAGCGTCTTATCTTTTAAGAGTTGGTGTCCTTTGAGCTACTCTGCTGTTTCGGGCTTTGCTGGCTTAACCTTTGTTTTATCAGCACTAGTCGGAATTTCAACATCAGGTGCCGTTTCGCCAGCGGACGCGGGGATAGCCCCTTTCGGTTGGAAATTATATGTGAACTGAACGCCTATAACCGCACCTTCACGCATACCAGTTGCCATATCTACATCAAAGCTAGTTGATATAGGCAATTCTTTAGGTTTAATGTCAAAGCCAAAACCTGCCATATAGGTGCCACCAATCTGCGAAGGTATATCTATATTGTTGCCGTTAGATGTCGCCCTAACCTTGCCATTTGATTCATAGTCATAAGCTAACCTTATTGAAGCTCCCATAATATCGCTCATAGGAAAAGACGCCTGAAGCCCTACGCGCGTAATGGCGGATACTATATTCTGAAACTCTATCCTATCACCAGACTCATTATCAATGCTATCGCCCACCTGCATAGTCCAGAACTGTTTAGCGAATGCGCCGATTGTAAAACCTTCGCCTAACTTTAGCTGATAGCCTATGCCTAAATGAGTGGCAAGGTAGAGACTAGATGTGTTATCGTAATAAGAAGGCGTAGAATCATTTATATTGTAATGCGTTTTAACCTTACCGAACCTGACTGATGCCTCCGCAGACATGTTGTTGCTGGCTTTGAAATGTCCCATAGTGCCTGCGCCTACATAGTTGGTATAACCCCTGTCTTTAAGTGTGGGTATAGGATTCTCAAATGATTCAAAGGCTGCCATGCCATATTCTAAAAAGTCTCCCAGCACTAGCTCACCATGTTCAAAAGTTTGCCTGTGCGCCGTTCCCGCAACTACGGCGTAACCCCAGACATTAATATGAGAGCCTATATCATACCTTACGCTGTCGCCACCCATCCCTACAAACAGAGAACGTTCGCCACTCACCACCGATGATATATTATGAAGTCCATTTTCCACTGCGGTGTCTGCACCGAACTTCAAGGTCGTCATGCCTGTGATATAACCCATAGTGTAGTCCACCGCAAATGCAGCGTTAGTTGTTAAAAATATAAATGACAACACATACAATAAACTTTTCAATGTGCGCCTAAAGTTAGACTTCATTGCACCAAAAAACATAAAGAATTCCCCCTAAACTCAGGCAAGCTACCGTGCACTCATTTAGTTATGATAGCATATACTTTAAGGTTTGTCAAGCAAAGTTAGCTCAAAATTCATTTTGCAATTATTTTTTCATTATTCTCTTGACAGGTAGTATAAACACATTATATTATGATTAGCACTCATATATAATGAGTGCTAATTTTATTGTGGGAGGTGGCGATATTACGGGGCGAGCTATAGCGGAACAAGCCATAATAAAGCTTGGTGACAGGGAGCGCATAGTGTTGAATACTATCATAAATGAGCACATACATAGCAGTGAGCCTGTTGGCTCTCGGAATGTCTCAAAGGTAGGTCCGTTGCACATGAGTCCTGCCACCATACGCAACATAATGGTTGACCTTGAAGAGAAAGGCTATATTGCTCAGCCACACACGTCCGCTGGGCGCGTACCTACCGACCTCGGCTACCGCTACTATATAGACCACCTTGTGCGTTATGATGAAAACAAGGGCAATCTCAAACGAGAGCTTGAGGAATCGCTTGCTTTCCGCCCTAAAAATGTCAGCACGCTTGTGAAAGAGTTTTCGCGTAGGATAGGTCTTGCTACAAGCTCTATCGGCTTTGTGGCTACTAGCAACAAGGGGGTTGGGACAGTTAAACAGATAGAGTTCACTAGGCTGATGCGCGGTGGCGTGGCAACACTTGCCATACTGATAACAAAATCGGGTTTGGTAAAAAACGTGCTGTTAAGTATCCCTGCTAGTGTGAAAGATAGTGAATTGCAGCAGATGAGCAACTATCTAACCGAACAACTTGCCAATATGAGTGTGCTAGAACTAAAAGCGAAGCTGGTCGCTGAATATGAAAATAGTGCAAGCCAGATGAAAAGCGTAATCACTGCGCTGATGGATACAGATGAGAATGTGTTTGCGGGTGAGGATGGGGCAGGTTCGCTGGTATTGGACGGAGCATTAAATGTGTTGAATATGCCTGAATTTCAAGATTCTGAAAAGGTGCGCACACTGCTAGAAACGTTGGAAGAGAAGAAACGGCTTTCAGAGATATTTGAACGTTCAATGGGAACAAAGGGTGTGCAGATATTTATCGGCAGCGAGATGGGCGTTAAAGGCACGGAAGATTTAGGGATAGTGACCAGCACTTACGAGCACGATAAGCACGTTATCGGTATGCTAGGTGTGATAGGACCGAAGAGAATGAACTACACAAAGGCAATACCCGTAGTTGATTATTCATCACACATGCTTGCAGATATGTTTAGAGAACTATATGGAGGGGAAAATGGCAAATGAAGAGAGACTGGATATCACGGTTGATGATGACGTTTCCGTGCCTAAACCAGACGAGGCTGAAGCTGATGTTGAGGTGGCAGAAGAGACGGCGGAAGTCAGTGTAGATGCTAAACTGAAAGATGAGAATGACAAGCTACTGCGCTATGTAGCCGAGATGGAAAACCGAATGAAGCGCGTAGTGAAAGAAACTGATGACAAGATTAAATATGCTAATCAGTCGCTCATTACGAAGCTATTGCCTACGCTTGACAACATTGAACTGACGTTGCAGCACGGCGAAACTGCTACCGTTGAGAGCCTGCTAGAGGGCGTGAAGCTATCACAAAAGGCACTATTGGGCGAGTTAGAAAAAGTAGGGCTTAAACTGCTAGTGCCTGATGTTGGCGTGGCGTTTGACCCTAACGAGCACGAGGCATTGATGTTAGTGAATAACGCAGAACTAGCTGATAACAGCATAGCGAGCGTTTTGCAGACGGGATATAGTCTGAATGGACGATTAGTGCGCCCTGCAAAGGTGCAAGTAAATAAAATAAATTAAATAAAGGAAGGGAGTGTAATTATGGCGAAAACAATTGGGATAGACTTAGGAACTACAAATTCAGTAGTAGTTATAATGGAGGGGAAGACTCCAAAAGTAATATTCAACGCAGAGGGGATGTCAACCACTCCATCTGTTGTGGGGTTTGCTGATAGTGGCCGGCTAGTAGGCAGGCTTGCGAAAAATCAAGCGATAACTAACCCTGAGAACACAATATTCAGCATAAAGCGTCTAATAGGACGCAAGGAGAACTCGCCTGAGGTTCGGCAAGCACAAAAGGTGTTGCCATACAAGGTAGTAGCATCGGACAACGGAGACGCTTGGGTTGAAGTAAGGGATAAAAAGTATTCCCCGCAGGAAGTATCTGCTATGATACTACAAAATCTCAAAAAGACAGCTGAAGACTATCTCGGCACTACGGTGACCGATGCCGTTATAACCGTGCCCGCATATTTTAATGATGCACAGCGTCAGGCAACCAAAGACGCAGGGCGTATATCGGGGTTGAACGTGCTACGTATAGTGAACGAACCCACAGCAGCGGCACTTGCTTATGGGCTAGATAAGAAAAAAGAGGAGAAGATTGCTGTTTATGACCTTGGCGGTGGCACGTTTGACATATCAATCATAGAGCTTAGCGAGGGGCTGTTTGAGGTGAAGTCCACCAATGGCAACACCTATTTAGGTGGTGATGATTTTGATATGCGTGTTGTCAACTGGCTAATAGACGAATTTAAGAAGTCTAATGGAATTGACCTAGCAAAGGACAAAATGGCTCTGCAACGTCTGAAAGAAGCTGCAGAAAAAGCTAAGATAGAGTTGTCTAGCTCGGTAGAGACAGAAATCAACCTGCCGTTCATTACGGCTGACCAGTCGGGACCAAAGCATCTAGTGCTAAAGCTTAGCCGTTCTAAATTTGAACAGCTTGTTATGGATTTAGTGGACGGTTCGCTTGAACCTTGTCGTAAGGCGTTATCCGATTCGGGGCTATCAGCTAGCCAGATAAATGAGGTAATCCTTGTTGGCGGTATGACGCGTATGCCGTTAGTGCAGCAGAAAGTTAAGGAATTCTTCGGCAAGGAGCCACACAAGGGTATCAACCCTGACGAGGTTGTGGCGATAGGTGCTGCCGTTCAGGGTGGCGTGCTGTCAGGGGACGTAAAGGACGTGCTGTTGCTTGATGTCTGCCCGCTATCGCTCGGTATAGAAACTGAAGGGCGCGTGATGACTAAGATGATAAAGCGCAATACCACCATACCTATTAAGGAAACTAAGACCTTCACCACCGCTGTAGACAATCAGCCTGCTGTGACTATTGTGGTGCTACAAGGCGAGCGTGAGATGTCTAGCGATAACAAAAAAATCGGCGAGTTTGAGCTAATGGGTATCGCTCCCGCACCGCGCGGTATGCCACAGATAGAGGTATCGTTTGATATAGATGCCAATAGTATTTTAAGCGTAAGTGCTAAAGATAAAGCCACTGGCAAAGAGCAGTCTATACGTATAACGCCGTCAAGCGGGCTGTCTGAGGCTGAAATAGACAAGATGGTAAAGGATGCCGAGCTGCATGCCGAAGAAGACAAGTTGAAAAAAGAAGCTGTTGAGCTGAAGAACCAAGCAGACCAGCTGGTGTATAGCTCAGAAAAGCTATTAAACGAGAACGGCGACAAGATACCCGATGGTGAAAAGGAAAGCATAAAGTCAAGCATTGAGACGTTGAAGAAGGCAATATCGGACGACAACAAGGACGCTATGAAGTCGGGCATTGAGGCATTATCTAAAACTATGGCTAACGTATCGCAAGCTATGCAAGCACAGGCGGGGGCACAAGGCACAGCACCAGAGGGCGAGGCAGCAGGCGGAGCAAAGAACGAAGATGTTATAGATGCGGATTATGAAGAAGTAAAGGATAAAAAATAGCGATGGCTTCAATAGACTACTATGAGGTGTTGGGTGTCGGGCGTGATGTGTCTGCGGCGGAGCTGAAAAAGGCTTATCGTGCTCTTGCGATGAAATATCACCCCGACAAGAACCCAGGCGACAAAGAGGCGGAGCAGAAGTTTAGAGACTGCAACATTGCATACCAAGTATTGAGCGACCCTGAAAAGAAAGCCCAATACGACCGGTATGGCAAGACTTTTGACGGCAACGGTGCAGGGGGCTTTGACTTTAACTCCAGCTTCTTTGACGATGTGTTTGGGGATGCATTCGGCACGATGTTCGGTGGCGGCGGACGCAGACACTCTAGTGCCGCCGATGCCCCACGCAGGGGTAGCGACATCGGTTATAGCAAGACAATCTCATTTGAAGAGTCTATATTTGGCGTTGATTTGACCCTCAATATAAACAAGCAGAAGGTCTGCAACTCGTGTCACGGCACTGGTGCAGAGCCTAATGGCACACAAAGCTGCCCAACATGCCATGGTAGCGGTATGCACACGTCTAAAATGGGCTTTTTCGCAGTCCAGACCACCTGTCCCACCTGTGGCGGATTGGGCAAGATTATCAAAGAGAAGTGTAAAGATTGTCATGGCGATGGATTTATTGCACAAGAAAAGCGGGCTATCGTAAAGGTGCCTGCGGGTATTGAGGGGGGTATGTCAATACGTGTTGCGGGCGAGGGCAACGATGGTGCAAATGGCGGACCTGCTGGCGATTTAATAGTAGAAATAATGGTGAAACCGCATAAATACTACAAACGTTATAAGAACGACCTAGTGTTGGAGCTACCTATATCGTTCACTGATGCTATTTTAGGCAAAAATATTACTATACCTATGTTAGACGGCAAAGATGAAAAGATAGAGATAAAAGCGGGAACACAGATGGGCGATACTATTACCCTACGAGGCAAGGGTGCGCCCGACGTGCGCGGACGCTCCACTGGCAACCTAGTAATATCACTCAATATAATGTTGCCTACTAAGCTGACCGCCGAACAGAAGAAAGCGGTAGAGCATTTAGCGTTTATATCAAATGAAGATATGTATAAAAAACCGCTCTGGCAGAAGATGAAAGAGCTTTTTAAGTAGATATGATTTGCATAATATAGCCAATACGTGTATAGATACCCATTGAAAATGCTTCAATGTTGACACACGCAATCATTTTCAATAAGCAGTATTCTGTTTTAAGGGGTTGCCATTATTGATATGCCTAATTATGGGGAATACGGGACTAGTGACACTAGGTCAATAAGAGTAAATGCTGCTCTCCCCGTTTGCTCTAGTTAAGTTTCTCTATCAACCCCAATATCTCTTTTAGTTCATTTTTTATGGCTTCTTTGTCTATATCGGTTGTAGTTGATTGCGCAACATTTGCCAGTTGCCTTTGCGCCCCTTCTATGGTGTAACCTTCATTGTAGAGCATTTGCTTTATTTGTTTGATTAGTTCCCGCTGCTCGCTGGTGTATCGCCTATGTCCGCCACTTGTTTTAGCTGTATCTAGCTCTGGAAACTTGCTCTCCCAGTGGCGTATGGTGGAAGGTGGCAGATTAAAATCCCGTGCAACATCGCCTATACTATAATACTTCGTCCGTTGATTGTAATTATTGTCCATCTGATTTGCTGTTTAGTCTGTTTTTAAGCTGTTTTGAGGGTTTAAATTTCAATGCATTGTGCGGAGCTATAATCTTCTCCTCCCCCGTTTTCGGATTTCTGCCGATGTGTCTGCCACGCAGTTTCACCTCAAACGTACCAAAACGCGGTATTTTCACTGCCTCTTTTTTAAGGATTGCCCTTTTTATCTCATCAAATAGCACGTTCACAAGTGTGGCTATATCTTTTTTAGTCCAGCCGTTGCGTTCAAATAGGGCATCTACAAGAGCAACTCTAGTGATAACCTGTGGCGTTCTCATCTCTTGTCGTCCTCTTTTGCCCTAAGTTGGGTTATGGTAAATAGCTTGTCATCTATCCCCGTCATACGAGCAAACTCCTTTGCTTTATCAATAGGCATACAACACACGCGCGTGCTTACGAGTCGCATATTTCTGTCCTCTTGCACTATAATAGGCGTAGCAGTGCCGTATCGTGTGGCAAATAAACTAGCCTGCTCCTGTTTCCTAAACTTACCTAACAGTTTCACGCGTTTGCTGTCCACCACAATCGCCGAATTTTCATCTGGCGTATAGAGCGTCCAGTATGGGACGCTACCAACCCACGTTTCCATCGCCTCAATATTTACGTTATTATAATTTGCCAGCTCCCGCATTAGCTCATACTCATCTGTAGTTGCATTAGCAAGCGATACAGAATAGGTATATGGTCCCGAATACGGCGGGATAACCTTTTTAGGGGGCGGTGGAGGGGGTGGTATGCGCTTCAGCGGCTTATTTGGTAACGGTGCCACTTGCGGTGGTGGCGGAGGCACACTACTGCTGTTAGATACTATGGGAATACTCGCTATAACGGATAGTTTTTCTATATCAGGCTCTTCGTCAACGTTAGTCCCGCTACGCGCGAAGTTTATAACCTGTATCTGCACGTATCTAGGTGCATTAGGTGTGAGTGCTGGCTGTAATGGCTCATCTTGCCTTATGCTTGCCCTTATCGCTCGTATAGGCGAGCGATAGAACGGGTCTAATATTAGTATTATAGCAACGGCTATTATGCTGAACATAATGGTAGCCATAACGAATGTTTTTATAAATGCTGAAACCCATTCCAGAGCTAACGATGATGCACTAAGCTCTTCTTCGTCATCATCAGGGATGTCTTTGCGCTGATAGATTTCAGAGAGCGATAGATTGTAGTTCTTTAGCAGGTTCATCTTTATCATTTAGGGGCGTTCTCCCCTACAATTTTGTCAACTAAATACGAAGGTAGCTCATCGTAAAAAGCTAGTGCGGTAGTGAACATTCCATGCCCGCCCGTTAAGCTACGTAAATCAGGGGCATAAGTGCGGATTTCCGCCATAGGCACTTGCGCCCTGATATGCTGCCCAACGGCTTGTGGTTCTACGTTGACGATTTTACCGCGTCTAGCATTTATATCGCTGATTACAATGCCTACAACGTCTGCGGGCACAAAAATATCTACATCCATTATCGGCTCAAGCAGAACGATTTTAGCATCGGTCGCTACCCGCTTGAAAGCCATAGACGCAGCGATTTTGAATGCTAATTCAGACGAATCTACCGTGTGGTATGAGCCGTCATAGAGACTAACTGCAAAGTCAACCATCGGATAGCCTGATAACACGCCCTCTGCAGCAGTCTCTCTAATGCCTTTTTCCACAGCGGGAATGAAGTTTTTAGGCACAACGCCACCTACAATGTCATCAATAAACTGGATGCCCTGTCCGCGTTCCAGCGGGGATATTTCCAGCCATACGTCACCGTATTGACCGCGCCCGCCACTCTGTTTCTTATACTTACCCTGACCAGACGCACGTTTTTTGACAGTTTCTAAATATGGTACGCGGGGCAGTTTCATATCTACCTTAATATTAAATTTCTTTTCAAGTTTTTCAATGGTAGTTTCAATGTGCATGCGCCCCATACCTGATAGCAATAGCTCATGCGTGCGCTCATCATGGCGTATAGAGATACCGCAGTCTTCCTCCTTTAGCTTGCCTAGCCCAGCACTAACCTTGTTTTCATCATCTTTTGATTTAGGTATTATGCTATACGATATTACAGGCTCTGGCAGTGCGATTGGCGCAAACTGCATCGGCGTGCCTACATCACAGAAAGTGTCAAACGTATCCGTATAGCGCAGTCTGCTAGCCATAGCAATCTGTCCTGCGGTTACCTCCTCTACCTCAATGGTGTTCTTGCCCTGCACTAAGTATAGTTGGGATATGCGTTCCCGTTCACGTTTTGTAGTGTTTAGCACCTCTAACCCGTTGTTTATAGAACCTGAAAACACGCGGAATAATGATATTTTACCAACATAAGGGTCTATAAATGTCTTAAACACATGTGCAGTCATCCGCTCGTCAGTAGGCATGATAAACATGTCTTCTTTGCTTGTTAAATCCTTTACTATCCGCACAGGCTCTTCTAGCGGAGAGGGCAGAAAATCTATAATAGCATCTAACAATCGTTTTACAGCATAGTTTTTAGTTGCAGAGCCGCAAAGTACTGGCACAAAACGCTTAGTGATAGTAGCCTCTCGGACGCCTCTAATAATTTCTTTGTCGGTAAGTTGCCCATTTTCTAGATATTTTTCTAGCAACGAATCATCAGACTCGCTGACTGCCTCCACCAGCTTATTGCGATACTTGTTAGCAAGCTCAACCATGTCATCGGGGATAGGCTCTATCTTATGCTTGCCACCGCCGGGCAGATAGATGTAGGCTTGCATACCAATCAAATCAATCACGCCGATAAAATTATCAGCAGTGCCGATTGGTAGGTGTAGAGGCACAACATTCGCACCAAAAGACTGCTCCACGTCGCTAATTGCTCTGTAGAAGTCAGCATGTTCTTTATCCATCTTGTTGACAAATATCAGGCGGGGGAGCGAATACTCGTCAGCATATTGCCATGCACGTTTAGTTTCAGCTTTCACGCCAGTTATAGCAGAGGCGATTACTACCGCACTACCCGCTGCAGCAATAGCGACATGTGTTTCATGTAGGTAATTTGCATATCCGGGCGTATCTATAATATTTATGAGATACTCATTCCAGTTCACAGAAGCAACTTTAGCGTTTATTGTTATCTTGCGCTCTATTTCAACAGGGTCGTAGTCCATCACCCCAGAACCATCGGCAGACGTGCCGATACTCCTAGTATAACCTGTGTCAAAAATAACCGCCTCTACTAGGCTGGTCTTGCCTGCACCGCCATGTGAGATAAAAGTAACGTTGCGTATTTTGTTTATATCCATAAACAACCCCCTCTCTCCGAACGCCAAAATCGTAGCATAAATAAGGAAATCTTGCAATAGCTGAATGTATATGCTATAGTATTAGCATGAGGGAGAAATCAAATTATTCTGTGCAATCGGTAGCAAATGCTACACGCATACTGGAATACTTAGGCACGTCTGCACACGAGCAGAGTGTGGCTGATATATGTAACGAGCTGTATTTGACCCGCAGTAATGTTAATAAGTTGCTCGTCACGCTTGGAAAGTTTGGCTACATAGACAAGAACCACAATACGGGCAACTATCATCTAGGGATTAAGACATTCCAGTTGTCTCAGACATATATCAGCAACGTGAATATCAAAGACGCATCATTTCCGCTGTTGCGTGAACTATCAGCTAATATTGGCGAGACAGCATGTACGGCGGTGCTACACAGGAAGAATATCGTTTACGTCAGCGAGGCAGAAACTATGGCGGCTGTGCGGGTGTATTCACATATAGGCAAGGTTGTACCTGCCTACGCTACAGCATCAGGCAAAGTGCAGCTGGCGTGGCTTGATGGGACTGAGATAGAAACGGTATTCCATGCACCATTTCGCGCACTTACCAATACTACCCTGCGCGGTCTGCCCGAGCTGACAGAGGAGCTTGGCAGGGTGAGACAGCTTGGCTATGCCATTGATAATGAAGAACTTGAATACGGCGTGCGCTGTTTAGCCGTTCCAGTTCGTAACTTTATAGGTGATGTGATTGCAGCTGTAAGCATAAATGCACCAGTAGAGCGGATGAGTGATGAGCGTATAAAAGATGAGCTTCTCCCGCAGATACTAGACACAGCACACCAGTTGTCTGCAAAGTTTGGATATAGGCGGTAATAGGACAACCTTGAATGACAAAGGTCATATCTGTCGGCAACATCGCTATGGGTGGCACAGGCAAATCGCCGTTCACAATATTTCTAGCAAATAAATATATCTCGTTAGGCAAGCGCGTAGCAGTCCTATCGCGTGGCTATAAAGGCAAAATCGGCTATGACACACATATAATCAGCGATGGCACAGGCGTAGAATATCTAACGCCTCCGCTGGCAGCTGATGAGCCGTATATGATAGCAAAATCTGTCCCTAAAGCGGTTGTTATTACTGGCAAAGACAGGAATAAGTCGTTTCAGCTAGCATTAGAACGATATAATACCGATATTTTTATACTGGATGACGGTTTTCAGCACAAAAAGATGCACAGAGATGCAGATATTGTGCTATTAGACTATAATAATCCAATATCTACAGGTTTTCCATTCCCATTCGGATATTTGCGTGAATTCCCCAGTGGCTTAAAGCGGGCAGATATTATAGTATTTACCAAGACTAAACATGCAGTGCTACCAGAGCAGGCGGTGAGGCATTGCGCTGGCAAGCCGGTGTTTTTTGTTGATTTTATCTACAAGTCGTTCTCAGGGGAGTTGGGCAATAGCGCATATCTAATGAGCGGGATAGCGCACAACGAGCAGTTTGCAAAACAAATAGGAGCTAAAGGGATAAAGGTATTGGGGCATAGCAGATACCAAGACCACCACCACTACACCGAAAAAGAGATTTTAGCCACCATAAACGCCGCAAAGTTAGCAGGGGCAGATAACATTATTACTACGCATAAAGACTACGTAAAGTTACCGCAAGAGCTAGCAAGCCATTTTATATACCCTGTGCTGGACGTAGAGGTATTGAATGGGGCGGAAACGTTGCTATTTGAAACTATCCAAAAAAAGCTATATTAGACTAATACTTTTATTGCAATCGTAGTCTTGTTGTGGTAGGCTACTCATCAGTTTGGTATCGTTCAAGATATAATATGGAGGCAAAGATGAAAAGGTTATTCGTATTTTTTGTCGTAGCGTTTAGCGCGGCAGTGCTCACTACTAATGCATTTGCGTTAGATAGCAGCAACGTGAAGTTTTTCGGCGAGATAGAGCTGACGGGCTATGGTCGTAGCAATGTTGACTATCTGAAAGGTAGCGACAACGTGAGAGGTTGGAGCGGTGTCTATCAATACGCTTATGTAGGCGTGAAGCTAGATGTTGACCCGCGCTTGCAGGTGGGTGTGCGTGCGCTCTTGACAGACGGCGTGTGGGGAAGTGAGCAGGGTGCGATTGACCCCGCGTTTGACAGAACGTGGTTGAAATATACTATACTGGATGGGGATTCTCTAAGCTGGACTATTGAGGGTGGCATATTATTTGGTGGCGACTACACACTGCACAGCGATGAGTGGGGTTGGGGGTTCGCCTCTGGTTTCTACGAGCAAAGCCCAGCTGATTCTGGTAGCAGGAACAAGTTTAGGACGGATGTAGCATTCGGCGACCAATCAGTCTACCTAGCTGTAGAGAAAGGCTATGAAACCTCGCTGGATAAACACGATGAAAAGGGATATGATAACGCATCAGATGCTTATGCTGTGCTGTTGGGGGCTAATCTAAAGTTTGATAACCTATATGTCTATCCACTAGTTAGCTACGCCGTAGGCTACAACTATGCGAGTAGCACTGATAATTTGACTAGCATAGATAAGAATAACAGTATATTGGGTGCTTATCTTGGCATAGGTTACCTGCCAGAAAATGGCTTGAATGCTCGTTTTGCGGCTGCATACACCAAGAGCAACGATACAAAATACACATGGGACGATGGTGGTACTCTAACAGAAGAAACTGAGATTGGTGCAAGCGTGTGGGGTGCATATCTAAACGTGTCTTACGTTGGTGAAACTAGCACTATCGGTGTGGCAGGTGTATATGCCAGCTACGATAAAGATGCCGATGCGGGTTTCTGGTTCGGTATGGACTTTGATATGACTTCTATCATAGACAACGGCTTCAGAGACGGCTCTGGGGTGCATAGTATGACGGCGGCTTATCTTTACGGCGAACATTCGCTCACCGATAAGCTCTCTCTGCGTGCAGTAGCGGGCTACTATACATCTAACATCACGGGAGATAAACACGGTGCCGCTTTAGCTGTTGCGTCTAACTCCCCCGATAACTTTATTCAGCTGACAAAGGACACAACGGCGCGTGAAGTTGATATAGCACTAGGCTATAAACTTTACGAAGATGTCACGCTGGAACTTGGCGGTGGCTATGCAGCGTTTGATAAGCTATGGAATCAAGATGATAGCGTTCAATACAACTCTGACCCAATCTATCAAGGTTGGTTGACACTAGACGTAGTATTTTAGAGTTTTTTCTTCCCCCCCTAAACGGGGGGGGGGAGTATTAAGGTGCAATTGGTTGACACTAGACGTAGCGTAGTAGAGTTTTTCTTCCCCAAGTTTCTTTGCGTTTTTCCGCTCTGTTAAGCCACACGATGCAGATTTTTACAGATAGTTCAAGGGAAAGTTTAGCTCCGCTAAATATATAGTTGCTAGGATAAGCGTTAGTATGCTATATTTGCGTTTATGAACATTGTAAATGCTATATGGGAAGAGCGCAATCTTGGACTAAAAACGCTTGAAATAACAATAAATACGAGTGATATGGCAAATAGCAAGCTAGTGAACGATTTACGCCTTGCCATAGAGGATGCCAAAGCCCAATATGTCATTGTGAGGTTGCCTGCTGGCAGTCCCCGCACTATTCACGAACTGCAAGACGCTGATTTTTACTATATGGAAACACAGCTTGAATATCATAAAATGCTTACTGGCTATCAAACACCTGTTAATTACACAAAACTTGCTAGCACTGCGAATATTAAAACATATCACAAAGATAAGGCGAGCTGGCAGTTGGTAATCTCAAAGATAGAGGATGGAATGTTTATGGCTGACAGGGTATATCTTGACCCTAAAATAGACTATAAGCTAGCTACAAAACGCTATCGCAACTGGATAATGGATTTATTTGAACAGGAGGATACAACCCTATACACTGTGGATGTCAATGGCAGCGAGGTAGGTTTCGGTGTCTTACAGCTAGCAGGTGCCAAAGCGACATGCTCGCTACATGGGGTCTATAAACCATATCAAGGGCGTGGCTACGGAGCACTATTGCTTGACACACCCTTAAAAATTGCCGTTAACGATGGTGCGACAGAGTGGCAGTCTAGGGTGTCGTCCAACAATGTAATAATGACAAGGCTATATGATGCTTTTGACTTTCAAGTAAAGTCCCTTACTTACGTTATGAGGTGGCTCAAAAGCTAACGGAGAGGGTGGGATTTGAACCCACGATAGCTGTGACACTATAACGGTTTTCGAGACCGTCGCCTTCAACCAAGCTCGGCCACCTCTCCAAACCAAAAAATATTGCTACAAAAACAATAAAAAACGACAGATTTGTTATATAGTCAAAATGCCGAAGGGGGGACTTGAACCCCCACAAGGAAACCCTCACCACCCCCTCAAGATGGCGTGTCTACCAGTTCCACCACTTCGGCTTAAAGGGGAAAGATTAGTAGCGGTTTCTTTCGGTCTGTTTGCGCTGCAACTTTTGTTGCTTGCGACGCGCTTTCTGCAGTTTCTTCCTGCGAACCTCAGTAGGCTTCTCATAATACGCATGCCGCTTGATTTCACGTATCAACCCATCGCGCTCAACATTCTTCTTCAAGATTTTAAGCGCACGCTCAACGTTGTCGTCATCCACACGAACTATAGCATTGATTGCCAAGACTCATCACCCCGCTTTTTTGCTAGTATATTCAAATCTAATATCTCATCCATATCTTTTACAAGATGGAAATGAACTTCATTTTTAACATCGTTTGGTATATCTGTCAAGTCTTTTTCGTTATCAATGGGCATAATGATATCCGTCACCCCCGCCCTGTAAGCAGCAAGTGTTTTTTCCTTGATGCCACCCACAGGCAGTGCCTTGCCACGTAGGGTAATTTCGCCCGTCATCGCCCATTTACTATTGCATGGCAAATCAGCCACAGCCGATAATATCGCAGTTGCCATAGTCACACCAGCAGATGGTCCGTCTTTAGGCACAGCACCCTCTGGCACATGCAGGTGGAAGTCATACTCGCTGAACCTATACGCAGGCACATCAAACCGCCCCGCAATGCTGCGCGCCACAGTAAAGGCTGTCTTGGCAGATTCCTGCATCACATCCCCTAGCTGCCCCGTCAGCATTAACTTGCCGCTGCCCTCATACATCGCAACTTCTATCTGCAATATATCACCGCCGTAGGGCGTCCATGCCATACCGGTGGCAACCCCCACCTCGCTCTCTTTATAAACCTTGCTAATATGATATTTGCGCTTGCCAAGATAACCTTCAACATCTTTGCGGTTGATACTTACCGCCTCTAAACAATCGTCCTTTGTCAGCTTGCGCGCCGCTTTGCGGATGAGCGCGGCGACCTCACGTTCAAGGTTGCGCACGCCCGCTTCTTTGGTATAGTAGCGCGATAGCTCAGTGATTACATTGTCGGCGAGCTTCACACGTTTTTTATCAAGGCTATGTTCTAGCAATTGTTTCGGTATAAGGTATTTCTTAGCTATGTGGAACTTTTCACGCTCTGTATATCCTGAAATATGTATTAGCTCCATCCTATCTAACAGCGGAGACGGAATGGTGTCAGTTGTATTAGCAGTCGCAATAAAGAAAGTTTTTGATAAATCAAACTCCACATCAAGGTAGTGGTCCATAAACGATTTATTCTGCTCAGGGTCTAGTGCCTCTAACAGTGCCGATGCAGGGTCGCCCCTGTAGGAATCAGTGCCTATCTTGTCTATCTCATCAAGCAAAAACAACGGGTTCATACTACCAGATTTGCGTATAGACTGAACTATCTTGCCCGGCATAGAGCCTATATACGTGCGCCTGTGCCCACGAATTTCCGCCTCATCGTGAACGCCACCTAGACTTGCACGCACAAACTTGCGCCCCATAGCTTGCGCGATAGACTTTGCCAGCGATGTTTTGCCCACCCCCGGAGGACCTACAAAGCAGACTATCGGACCCTTCATATTTTGTGCGAGTTTCCGCACAGCTAAATATTCCAATATGCGCTCTTTAGGCTTTTCTAGCCCGTAATGGTCGCGGTTTAGCACATCTTCAGCGTTATCTAAGTTAAGATTGTCCTCTGTGTATTCGCCCCATGGGATGCTTACCAGCCAGTCTAAGTAGTTGCGAACAACAGACGATTCAGCACTCATAGGTGCCATTACCTTCATCTTTCGCAGTTCTCGTTCAGCCTTATCCTTTACCTCTTCGGGCATATTCAATTCAGATAATTTTTGCTCTATTCCGTCTATATCAGCCTTGAAATCGTCATTTTTGCCTAGCTCCTGCTGAATAGCTTTCAGCTGCTCACTTAGGTGGAAGTCGCGGTTAGTTTTCACCATCTGCTCTTTCACGCGCGCACGGATATTCTCGTCTAGTTTCATTATCTCAACATCAATCAGCATTAAGCCAACAACGGTATCTATGCGTTCACGCAAGCTATCTTCATCTAGCACAAGCTGCTTTTCTTCAGCCCGTGCACTGGTGCTGTCAGCTAGTATGTAGAGCAATTTGTCTATTTCCCCGCTCTTTAGCACGGTGTTAATTAGGTCTGGGGATAAATCGTTGCGGATTTTTGCATAGTCGTCAAGGGCACGTTCTAATGCGGGCATATATACCCGCCTGTCATCTTCCGTCCACGGCGTTTCCTCACGCCTGCGGACAACGGCTACTATGCAACCGCTTCGGTTTTCTGTCCGTTCTATGGTGGCTGCGTATAGCCCAGCCACCATGACCTTTAGGGTGTTGTCAGGCAGACGGCTCACCTGACGAACCTCCACTACAACGCCAACTTTGTTGATATCGCCTTTAGATATGTCATACACATCGGGATTATCGTTCTTTGGGTCGCGTTGTAGCGTTAAAAATAGCCTCTTATCCAGCTGATTTGCCATCTGCATAGCCAAAAAGGAGCTGGGTCTGCCAACCGTCATTGTTCTCATCGCTCTGGGTAATATTAAATTATCCCTAATAGGTATAATCGGGTGTTCTTCAAATATTATTGCCATATCTATTACGCCGTTTCCTTCTGTTCGTTCATTATAAGGTCGGGTTGAATAGAGTCCGTGATAGTCTTCTCAGTCACGATAACCTCCTTCACATCGCTACGGCTAGGCATAGAATACATAACGTCCATCATAGCCCCTTCTAGTATTGAACGTAGCCCGCGCGCGCCCGTCTTACGCTTTATGGCAAGCCGTGCGATAGCTACAAGGGCATCCTTTGTGAATGAGAGTTTTACCCTGTCAAAGCGCAACAGTTCTTCATACTGTCTAGTGAGCGAGTTTTTAGGTTCAATCAATATGCGAACCAGCGCTTCTTCATCAAGCTCTTCTAAAGGTGCCGCTACCGGTAGCCTGCCTACTAGTTCTGGTATTAAGCCATATTTTATCAGGTCGTCTGGTTGTAGCATACCAAAAATTTCATGGTCGGGAACTTTCTTGCCGTTTGCCAGCTTGTTGGTAGCAAAGCCTAGCGTCTTGTTGCCCAGCCTGCGACGGATAATGTCAGCCAGCCCCTCAAATGCACCACCACAAATGAATAATATATTAGTAGTATTGACAGGAACGTATTCTTGGTGCGGATGTTTACGTCCACCTTGTGGCGGAATGTTCGCCACAGTGCCCTCAACTATTTTAAGCAGTGCTTGTTGCACACCCTCGCCAGAAACATCCCGCGTGATAGATGGGCTATCGTGCTTGCGAGTAATCTTATCTATCTCATCTATGAATATTATGCCCTTTTCAGCAGTAGTTACGTCCATATTTGCGTTCTGCAATAGTTTTAAGATGATATTTTCAACGTCTTCACCCACATAGCCCGCTTCAGTGAGGGTGGTTGCGTCTGCAATTGCAAACGGCACGTTTAATATACGCGCAAGCGTCCTTGCCAGCAACGTCTTGCCCGTGCCTGTGGGACCTAATAGCAATATATTGCTCTTTTCCAGCTCCACATGACTGTTTTTGCCATATAGTATGCGTTTATAGTGGTTGTGGACAGCGACACTCAAAATTTTCTTAGCGGCGTTCTGTCCTATAACATATTCATCAAGCTTTTTATGGATTTCTACTGGGGTCAATAGTTTCTGTCTATGACTCACGCGTGGGGCACTTAAAAGTTCGCCACTAGCAAGGATGTCTTGACAGAGTGCGATGCAACTATTGCATATATATACATTAACGCCCGAAATGAGCCGCTGAACTTCATCTATGCCTCTGCCGCAGAATGCGCACTTGGCACTCTTCTCGTCCTCCTCGTTAGAGCTTGAACCACCACTGATGATATTTGACATCTCTGCTAACCTCCTACCAAATTAGAGTAGAATATATCACAAACTTGCTGAAATGAAAAGGGCTATTTACTCATTAAATCCATGTAATGCCACAGTTAAAATGCCCCTATTTAGGTGTTAAAGGTATGCTGTTTTCTGTTGTAGAATATAGTGAATGATTTATCTATGTCAGCCCCTAAAATTATCTACAATCAAAATAATGTGCTCCGAATTGGAAGTTGCGACAAGTTGTAAATTTTTTACCAAGATGACTATATTTTTTAACAGCAACGCTATCATCAAACGGTAGTTGCTCAGCACCATCAACAACTAAAATGTCGCCATTGTATAGCTTGAGGCTAGCCATAGCACCGCCTTTGACAACTACGGGCAAATGAGCATTGTTTTTCCATATATATGGTGTAGATACACCACAGATGTAGAAAAAACTACCCTCTGTCAGAGAAATATCAAACCAGTGATTAGTTTTCATATTTTTCGTTAACTGCCTGTCGTAATCACCGATTAGACATTTAGCACAATGCACTCTGCTATCAAATCCAATAACAGATTTACCCCACA
>BNUJ01000010.1 GCA_025997275.1 Deferribacterales bacterium | reverse complement strand
TTAAAACTGCTTCTTTGTATGTTTCTGCCTTGTCAACTCTAGCATTTTGCAGGTCAGCCTTTTCATCAAATATAGTTTGAAGTTCGTTGTTAAAGTTATCATCATCTTTAGCAGCTGCTATATGCACACCATACAGCGACTCGGCGAAACCCTCAGCAAATTCTCTAAATATATTGTCTGTAGCCTCGCCTGACAATATCTCACGGCGTAGCCCGTATATAATAACACGCTGCTGGTTTGCTACATTGTCGTATTTCAGCAGATGTTTGCGGACTTCAAAGTGCATCGCCTCAACTTTCTTTTGTGCACCCTCAATAGCCCTAGATATAAGATTATGCTCTATAGGCTCGCCGTCGTCCATACCTAGCTTTCCGAGCATCCCCTTAATGCGCTCGGCACCGAAAATCCTCATCAAGTCATCTTCAAGACTCAAATAAAATCTGCTCTCACCGGGGTCGCCTTGCCTGCCAGAACGTCCACGCAACTGGTTGTCAATACGGCGCGATTCGTGTCGCTCTGTGCCTAATATATACAATCCGCCACGCTCCAATACCCCTTCGCCCAACTTTATATCTGTGCCACGCCCAGCCATATTTGTCGCAATCGTCACAGCTTGCTGTTGCCCCGCTTTCTCAACGATAAGTGCCTCACGTTCGTGATTCTTAGCATTCAGAACCTCATGCGGTATCTTTAACTTTGTAAGACGCTTGCTCAACAACTCTGATTTTTCAACAGACACCGTGCCAACTAGCACAGGTTGTCCTTTCTCATAAAGCCTCTTTACATCTTTTGCAATAGCGACATATTTCTCTTCTGCCGTGCGATAGATTAGGTCAGGTGCATCTATGCGAATCATCTGTCTATGTGTGGGGATAGGCACTACGTCTAGCCCATATATCTCGCGGAACTCCTGCGCCTCAGTGAGCGCAGTGCCTGTCATACCTGCGAGTTTTTTATACATTCTGAAATAGTTTTGGAACGTAATAGAGGCTAGCGTTTGATTTTCGTTCTGAATACGCACATTTTCTTTAGCCTCTAGTGCCTGATGAAGCCCGTCCGAAAAGCGTCTACCCGTCATAGGGCGACCAGTGAACTCATCTACTATTATAACTTGCCCGTCTTTCAGCATATAGTCAACGTCTAGCTTAAATATCGCGTGCGCCCTAAGAGCATTGTTCACAAAGTGCAAAGTGTCAACATTCGCCACGTCAAAGATATTGCCGACCTTTAATGCAGCCTCTACGTAGTTTATACCCTCATCATTCAGTGCTGCTGAACGCGCCTTTTCATCAATGGTGTAGTGTCTATCAATTTTTAAGTTTTTGACAACGTTATTGATAGTATAGTATTTGTCAACGGCGTCTTCCATTGCACCGCTTATTATTAGCGGGGTGCGCGCTTCATCTATCAAGATACTATCCACTTCATCAACAATAGCATAGTGCAGGGCGCGCTGTACGTAAGTTTCCGCCTCAAACTTCATATTGTCGCGCAGGTAATCAAAACCAAACTCATTATTTGTGCCGTAGGTAATATCGCATTCGTAAGATTCCTTGCGTGGGCAGTCAACAGTAGCAATCTTTCCTGCAGATTCATCTTCCCAGATTAGCTTTTTAGATGCGTTATTCTGAATTATACCCACATTCAAACCAAGTTTCATATATATTGCACCCATCCAGACAGCATCACGCTTAGCTAGATAGTCATTCACGGTAACAAGGTGCGCCCCTTTCTCCTCTAGTGCATTCAGATATAGCGCAAGTGTCGCCACAAGCGTTTTGCCCTCACCTGTCCTCATCTCAGAGATTTGCCCCTTGTGGAGCACATAACCACCCAGCAGTTGCACATCAAAGTGACGCATACCAAGCACGCGTTGCGAAGTTTCACGCACAACGGCAAAAGCTTCAGGCAGTATGTCGTCAAGCGTTTCCCCCGCACCTAGTCGCTGTCTAAAGCGAGCAGTGGAGGCGTAGAGTTCTGTGTCTGTCATAGCAGATATGGAGCTTTCCAGCAAATTGATTTGTTCAACGATAGGGGATAGCTTCTTTAGATACCTGTCATACCAAGAGCCAAAAATTTTCCCGAATATATCAGCAAATATCATACAGAGAAGATACCAGCCAAACTATGTTTTGTCAACATCAGTTTTTCTTGAAAAAGTATTTGACATCTTATAGATAATTGTGTATCATCCACTTTGCAAATTTAATATCTATATAGGAGATTGCAAATGTCAGACAAATGTATCAGTAACACACACACACACACACACACAGCAAGAACTGTGCCAGCTTCTTTGATGTTCTAAAAGAGTTTCGTCATAAGATATATAGGCTCAGCCCAGTTTATAGGCTGCTTGAACGTAAGGTATTGCCTAGTGTTGCGTATATGAGACCAGAAATATGTAATATAAGCGAACGTCTTTACGTGTTAGAGCAGATGTTTATTAAGATGGGCGGAGATAGAGATTTTCTAAACGATGTTGTGCTGTTAGGCACTAAATTTCAATTTTACGATGTGCTTACGTCAAGGGCTGTAGAGTTTATAATAAGTGAGTTTAATAGAGGTGTGGGCGCAAATAGCAACGTGGCTGGCATGGAGTTTAACGATGGCGACTGCATCATAGACATAGGCGGCAACATCGGCACAGTGTCTATGTATTTAGCTAAAAAGCACCCAAATATCAAAATATACGCTTATGAGCCAACAAAGCGCAACTATGAAAACTTTCTGAAAAATATCAAGCTCAACAATATCCCTGACGGCATCATCACGCTATTCAATAAAGCTGTCACAAAGGACAGCAGAGATGTGCATATATCAACAATGCTACAGAATAGTGGCGGGTCTAATATTTTTACACCTAAGTCAACATCAGATACTTCTGGTGGCGATGTGCCGTCCACAACGCTTGATAAAATCTTTGAAGAGAACAATATAAACAAATGTGCCCTGCTAAAGATAGATTGCGAGGGTGCAGAGTATGAGATACTCTATAACACAAAAGAACAGCACTTGCGCAAATGTGCTTGCATATTAGGCGAGCTACATGGTCAGCATGGAGACGTAGAGGCACTAGAAAAATACGTTAGTCAATATATCTCCAAATCATATTGGGATAAGCACCCGTAGATACTGTGTGTGCTAGCTTTCTGCACTTGTGGATAACAGGAGTGCCTCCATGTTGAAAAGCCGCACATTCACGCCAGTAAAGCCATAATCTTGTCTCACCCTAGTTGCAATTTCGCAGGCTAGTAGCTGGAACTGGTTGGCATATTCAGGCGTGGACACCTCTTCAATGGTGTTTATATGGCGTTCTAAACCAAATAGTTTTTGCACATATTCATTTGCCTGTGGGGAACGTGCAGAGTGCGTGTCAGGGTAGCCCATAGCAAGTTTAGCCAATTTGCCCGCATGCCCCGCAAGCCCTATGCTCTTATAACCCTTTTCGCGCATATAAGTCAGACTCTCCCCAGCAAAATTGCTCATCTGCACTATAAACGTCTTATTTAATTTATCAGAAAGCACTTTCTTTAGTGCGTTTTCGCCGATATGCCCGGGCACAAGCCATACATATTCTGCACCCTCAGCACACACCACGTCTATCTCACGTTTAATAGAATCTATTAACGCCCGTTCGCTCTTATACTCCACAAAACCCGTTGTGCCCAGTATTGATATGCCCCCTACTATGCCAAGTCGCTCATTAAAGGTTTTTTTTGCAATTTCAGCTCCATTTTCTGCACTTATCACTACCTTTAATCCGCCAGTAGGGTAAAATTTCCTAACATTATATTCTATCATTTTTCTAGGTGCGGGGTTGATTGCCGCCTGTCCTACAGGCACTGATAAGCCACGTTTTGTGACCCTGCCGACTCCATCGCCACCCTCTATTATAAACTTTTCATCCTCTAACTTGCTGATGTTAGCATATATAAACACTCCGTCAGTGGCATCAACATCCCCGCCAGCGTCTTTGAGTGCCCCTATCTTGCCTGAACGCACTATTATGGGTATTTCCAGCACTTCACCTGCGGGCAGTTCTACACTCACCACATCAGGCGTTTCGCCTGTGAGCATATCTAACACCGTTGCAACAGTTGCTGCCGTAGCCGTTGTGCCTGTAGTCCAGCCAGTGCGTCTCTCGGTTAGGTTTTTATTTGAGTTCAATGATTTTATTGGCATAGAACGTATCCGCTCTGCGGTTTGCTGTGTATAGGATACTGTCGCCAGCGTTGCAGAAGTCATAAAAGCGGCTTGCTACGACCGCACGGCTATGAGCATCAAAGCCCGCAAACGGCTCATCAAATACGCATACGTGTTTTGCCGCTAGCATTGCAAACATAAACATAATGCGTCTCTCCCCGTCGCTGAGTGCAAATGGCGATACATTCCCACGTCCCTGCCAGCCGAGCATATCCAGCACCTCACTTGCTCTATTTATTCCCGTCCAATCGGCAATCTCTTCAGTAATCGTATTGTGGAACGCCATCTGCTCTGGAAATTGCAGACAGAAGCCGCGCTCACCACGAGGCACAAACCATTCGTGGGAAGACTTATATCCCCGAATGCCTATCCCTGCAATACCCTTTACGAACAACGTCTTGCCACTACCGTTCCTGCCATAAATGCAGACAAGTTCGCCATTTCCTACTGATAGGGCAATAGGGGCAAGCGACACCAAAGCTAACTCTGTAATGCACCGCCTTTGTCTAGCAGGCAGAATTGGATTGGTTTGCGGAGTGTCCCCTAGTGTTATTATTTCATCTGCCATTTTGTCAAAGTGTTTGTCATGCGTAGCGATAATCACGGGCTTATTTTTAGATACTTCATATATGTAGCTTGCCAACAGCTCACTTTCAACATCATCTACCATATCTAGTGGCTCATCAAGCAACAGCACACTAGTATTAGGTAGCTGCATAGCAATTCTCACAGCTAGCTTTTTCTGCTCACCGCCCGATAGTTCGTTAATGCCTCGCCCGACATACTCGGCAAAGGGTGTCTTATCGGCACCAACTAGGTCTAATTCGTCTTTCACACTATTGGTTATGAAGTTAAACTCTGGTTGTGAATTGATAAAGCAGGATGGGAGCTTCTCCCCAGCGGCATCTAGTAAGGCAAGCTTTCCAGTTTTTGGTTGATAAATGTTCGCAAGTGCTTTCAATAATAGTGTTTTACCAGAACCGATTACCCCCTTAACAAGCAGTATCCGTCCAAAGCTTGCATTGATATTTGGCAGGCTAGTAATCTGTCCATCTGAAAAAGAAAACGATGCGTCCTCTACACTTAGGGTAATGCCTGCCATAATTACTTCAAGTATAGTTCTTGCAGATAATGTTCGGTCGTGGCAGGGTCTATGGACGTAATCTTATCGGGTATGTCAGATAGTTTCACACAATATTTCTTGTGTCCGTCAACATAAGCATAAACCATCTTTGCTACCCAGTCAACGGCTTTTAGCTCAGAGTTTTCAGGATATACATCGTTAGTGAGCCACGTGCCAAGCCCAAATACACGCCGAATCTCATCCTTACGATAGTTTTGCATGTGAACAATCCGCTCTACGCTACCTATGCGGTTTGAATGGTTAATGGTCTTGCTAGTCGGGTCTATACGCAACTTTTTATAGTGCTCTATTATCATATCTACATACTTATCAGTATCAGGTGCAGAATCTTCCCGCACGCCATCCCATAGCTTGCTATGCAGCAAATCAAAATATTTTAAGAAATGTTTTGTCGTATAGGTATCGGTCAGGTAGATGCCTAGCGCGCCATTATAAACCTCCACCCACTGTTTCATAACTAGCTCATTTGCTATTGCAGGGTTGAACTTAGCTGCCATAAACATTATCAGCTCATGGGCAATCGTCCCCATAGGTGTCAAACTATATTCACGCGAGAACATCGCATTAGACGTGCCAAGCAATACATCGGGAGCGTGTTTTATCATCAGCTCTAACACACGCCTATGCATCTGTTTAGAATATCTGCGACGAGTGCCAAACTCCGCAACCTTTGCTCCGCAGTCCGATAGCCTTTTTAGCTTATCTATGGTGCGCTCGTCAGCGACCTTATCAGATATACGCTTAGCGTCCATATCTGTCATTATATTGTAAAGCTCTGACATCGTAGCGAGCAGATATATTTCAAAGAATATTACTTGCCCCCACTCCCCCTCATAAGATACCGATATATCCTCATAAGTGCCGTGACCTATGACGTTAATCTTGACCAGCTCAGGCGTGAACCTATACGTCTTTAAGTATGAGTTGATGTAAAAATAATCAAGCCAATACATTGATTTCTCAATGTAGCTAATCGCCTCATCGGTGAAACGCAAATCAGCCCAGCTGTCCACCTGCTCTTGAAGAGCCCTGCCAAAACCTAACGGGAACTTCCAATCGCCTCTGCTAAAGAACTGCCAACCCACAATCTCCCGCAAATAACCCTTTTTGAATAGGAAATTTCCCATAGACCATTTATAAACGTCACAGTCTGTGGGGTCAGTGATTATAGGCGGTATATTATTCATAGGTTTATATGAAATCAGCTTCCTTAAAGAATATGCGGATTTCAGCATCGGCTGTCTCAGGTGCATCTGAGCCATGAACAGCGTTGTAGCTAATATCTGTGCCATATAGCTGGCGCAACGTGCCTTTGTCCGCCTTTGCAGGGTCGGTAGCACCTATAAGCTCACGCCAAGCAACAATCGCATTCTTACCCTCAAGGGCAAGCACGATACAAGGTCCCGCTGTGATTATGTTTATAAGCTCACCAAAGAAAGGGCGACTTTTATGAACAGCATAGAAGTGCTCAGCCAAGCTACGTGCCATAGTAAGCTTCCTCATACCAAGAATCTTTAAGCCTGCCTGCTCAATACGGCTAATGATACTTCCAGAATTGCCAGCTTTAACAGCG
The DNA here is from genome assembly GCA_025997275.1 of Deferribacterales bacterium. Taxonomy (GTDB): domain Bacteria; phylum Chrysiogenota; class Deferribacteres; order Deferribacterales; family JAISNW01; genus BNUJ01. The sequence goes on along the minus strand of BNUJ01000010.1, from coordinate 16,285 downwards.
TCTGGTTTTATAATAGCAAAGGTCTTCTCCATACCAATACCTCCAATATTCATATATCAAACGACATTCTAGCACATTGCACAGTAAAATGCTAGCTGATTTTGCTATAAGATAGATACAGCTTAATTATATGGTTCTTTCAAATGAAAGTAAAGCTAAGTGAACATTGACTCTTAGCTTGCCACCCTCTATCTGTGGCTGCAAAGCATCAAGAATCTGTTTCGGCATTTCAGCAAGCTGTTTATCTATAATTGCCCTATCTATTGAAGCTAGCGAATACTCCAGTGTAGTCGCCTGTTCGCTATATGCACGCAAGGTGAAATAGTCTGCACTAGCGGCGATTACCTCACTGAGTAGCGGGAAACGAGTATGAGAGCTATTCACTGAACTGAGCAGCACATTAAGCCAAGCATCGGTATTGACATCAACAATCACCTCACGCAAGCGGATTAGCTCGCTAGAGGCAACATCAGGCGAATGTGAAAGCTCAATAAATACATCCTTTAACTTATAGCGTCCATAAAGAGGACGTTCAATAATATTAGTGCTCCCGCTCAACTACCTTTACCTCCCTTTCAACGTCTATATCAAAGAGTTTTATTAGCTGCTGAACCTCTGTTCTACCTAACATATCAGCCTTAAACTGCTCTATGCGCTCACGCGCATCAGCTAAGTTTTTTTTTTCAGATGTTGGTGCAGTGCTGGTTGTGGCTGTATCATTTAGCATTGGTTTTTTAGTTGCTACTGGAGGAGCTGGCTGTGCCATGCCTTGAGCTACGTTAACAACCGGCAACGGGACGATGCGCGACAAACTAGCCGCCTTAAACATACCAAACTCAAATGCATAGCGTGAATAGGTGGAATATCTAACGCTACCGTATAGGTTTTGCAATAGTTGAAATAATGCGTATAACCGCTCTACTGATACATTGCTAGACAACGACTTATAAAAGGTCTGTTCATCAGCTGTCAATTCTTTATACACAGATGCCGCTCCTTGCACGAGCAACAGCAGGTCACGCGTATATTTAATCATCCGCTCAGTTGCAAATTGCAGCGATATGCCCATCCCACATATTTTAGTAATAAATTCGTCTAGTTGCGCCGTGTCCTCTGAAATTACTGCAGCATATAACCCATTTATAAGCGGATTAGTAGACGTGCCAAGCACCTCATCAACCACAGCGGTGCTGAGCTTGCCACCTGAATAAGCTATCATCTGGTCGCTAAACGAGAGTGCATCCCTAAAACACCCCTCAGAGTTCAGCGCAATGCGCTTAACAGCGTCCTCTTCATACTCAATGTGTTCAGAAACAAATATCTTGACGAGTGCCGCCGTCAGTTTCTCAAAGGGTATCCGCTGGAAGTCATACTTCTGACAGCGCGACAGCACCGTAGGCAACACCTTGTGGGCATCAGTCGTGGCAAATATAAATTTTACATATTCGGGTGGCTCTTCCAATGTCTTTAGCAGTGCATTAGAAGCCTCTTTTGTCAGCATGTGGACTTCATCTACTATGACGATTTTCCACCTATACTTTACAGGGAAGAATTTAACAGTTTCGTTCAACTCCCGTATCTCATCAATGCCACGGTTAGATGCCCCGTCTATCTCTAATACGTCAATAGCAGCCCCATCTGTAATCTCACGACAGTGTTCACATTCGTTGCACGGGTTGCTCCCCTGTGGGTTTAGACAGTTCAGTGCCTTTGCTAATATCCGCGCCGCACTGGTCTTGCCAACGCCACGCGCACCAGTGAACAGGTAGGCATGCGACACCTTGCCGTCCCTAATAGCATTCTTTAGGGACGTTGTGGTGTCTTCCTGCCCTATCAGCTCATCAAATGTACTGGGACGATACTTACGCGCAAGCGCAATGTATGACACAATTCGCCCTTAGCCCCACAACACTAGACCAGTATCAAGCGGAGAGGCAAGCCCCTTAGTAGTAGGGAACACCCTAATGCCGTAAATATGCTTGCCCTCCCTGTTTATCGCATAAGTGCCCTTATAGATAATACGATTCTTAATGGCATCAACCTGTTTCAGCAACAGCACATCGGGTTTTCCAAAGAATTCATTGCCATTGCCTATTCCCACGACTAATTGAACTAACAGCTCGTCTGGACGCATATCTCCTGGGTTAATTGTTACCCGTAGGCTAATCTCCTGCCCTATGTGCATATCAGCCTCACTCTCTACATCGCTAATCAGCATTTCAGCGATATTAACAGAGCTAAACCGCCCAACCACGCCGCTCTTCCATTCAGCAATTCTCTTAGCGAGTAGTTTATCTGATGCCCGCACTTCATATTTGCGATTTGCAGCAGGGATATAATAGTCTCTCATATAGTCAGATACCATACGTGTAGAGCTATACTCTGCAGTCAACGTCTTCATTGAGTTTTTCATATACTCTATCCACCCGTGTGGCAAACCATCAGTAGAGCGGTTAAAATACAACGGTATAAGTTGGTCCTCTAGTAGGTCGTAGAGCGATGATGCATCGTTGTAGTCGTTCTGCTCTTGAACTATCTCGTTCACGCCGACAACGGGTCCTATCGTCCAGCCATTAGTGCCATTGTAGCCCTCTACCCACCAGCCGTCTGATATGCTCAGGTTCAAGCCTCCATTGACAGGGACTTTCTGCCCGCTAGTGCCAGATGCTTCGTAAGGTCTGCGTGGGGTGTTCAGCCACACGTTACAGCCCTGCGTTAAATCACGCGACACTTGCAAGTCGTAATTTTCTACGAAATACACCTTGCCCGCAAAGCTAGGGTTCAGCATATGTTGGATTACATTTTGTAATATGTCTGCACCTTGTGTGTCAGCAGGGTGCGCCTTGCCCGCAAATACAAATATTACAGGCTTACTGTTGTCGCCTATTATACGGAGTAGCCGTTCAGGGTCTGCAAATAGCAGATTAGCACGCTTATACGGAGCAAAACGCCTAGCAAAACAAATAACCAATGCATTCGGGTCAAGCCCCGCAAGCATACGTTTCTCCATATCATAAGATATAGAATATTTCTTAAATATCGCTGGCAATCCCACCTTGATAGTGTCTAGTAAGTGTGCTTTTTGTGCTTGTTTAGCAGTCCATATACGCTCATCTGGTATGGCATCTATCTTGTTCCATACATCTGAATCGGGCGTATTGCTAGACCAACCTTCGCCTAGCTCCCTATGCAACAATTTACGCATCTGAGGACCAGCATAAGAATCTACATGTATGCCATTTGTAACAGAAGCTATAGGCACTTCAGTTGCCGATATGCGCGGAAACCCATGTTGCCACATCTGGCGCGAAACATGCCCGTGCAATGCGCTAACACCATTTGCCTTGAATGAATACTTCAGTGCTAGGACGGTCATTTCAAATACATGCCTGTCGTTCCCCTCAAAGCGACCCATATTTAGGAATCGTTGCCAAGATATACCCATCTGTTGGGCATATCCGCTGAAATATTGCGCTACCTTATCAAGTGTAAACACCTCGTTGCCTGCATCTATGGGCGTATGCGTAGTAAAAATTGTGTCTGAACGCACATATTCGCCCGCAGCCTCGTAGCTCATACCATCGTTTTGCATTAGATGTATAATGCGCTCTATCGTCATAAATGCTGAGTGCCCCTCATTCATGTGATAACCTGATGGGCGGATACCTAGCACGCGTAGCAACTTAACCCCGCCCATACCGAGCAACATCTCCTGCCTAATGCGGAAGTCTCTATCAGCCTCATATAGCCGCGCGGTGACATACCTGTCATTACTTGTGTTGTCAGGAATATCTGAGTCTAACAGGTATAGCTGAATCCTACCCACAGTCAACATCCACGCCTGTGCATATAGCATACGACCGGGTAGCTGTATTGAAATCTTTATGGGATTACCCTTTTCATCTTTCACTAGCGTAGCGGGCAGCATATTGAAATCGTTCTCAGGATATACCGCAACCTGCCTGCCACTTTTGTCTATCTGTTGGCGGAAGTAGCCATTGCGATAGAATAAGCCTAATGCCACAAGCGGAGCAGCTAAATCACTTGCTGACTTCAAATGGTCTCCCGATAGCACACCCAAACCGCCAGAGTAGATAGCTAACGATTCGTGTATGCCGTATTCTGTAGAGAAGTAAGCCAGTGGGTTATTAGCAGTCAGCGGGTCATAGCTTTTTATCGGGATAGACATATACTTGTCAAACTCTTCCATAGTATCCCTATAGAGGCGCATATATACGGAATCTCTAGCCATAACTTCATAACGTTGCGCACTGGTATGTTTAATAACGGCAACTGGGTTATGGCGGCTCTTTTCCCACATTTCACGGTTCAAATCAGAAAACAAATCCCAGCAGGCAGGGTTCCACGTCCACCACAAGTTGTAAGCCAGCTCACGCAGGCGACTAACCTTGCTAGGTAGGTCTGCTACCGCATTGAACGAGCGCAGATGTGGGCGTTCCACGTTGCTAGCCCATACGTGATGGCTACTCTTTGTCTCTTCGGGCGTCATGGTGCGGTCAGCCGCTTTATCAAGGGCGAAACCGTAAGCACTTATATAATACGGAAAGAACTGTTCCCAAGAACAATTTTGCGCAATATCATGCGCTATCTTGCGCCTAGCCGTTAGCTCATTAAAATCTATCAGCGAATACTCTTTCAATACTTGCACCAGCGACCGCAAAACTTCTTCATCAGCGGTTTGTTTGCGCGATATTATGTGCACACCACGTTTGTCATCACTGCCCGCCTCACGCACCCAAATGCCGAAACCTGCAAGGTCGGTTGTGACCGTTGGCACTGAATATGCGATACTCTCTTCGGGTGTGTAGCCCCATGGCTCATACCAGCTGGGAAACACGCCAAGGTCGCTCGCTGCAAGCAGATTATAATAGGACAGGTTTAGAAAACCATCATTGCCATCTAGCATTGCAGGAACAAATATGAATTTAACGTTATTTTCAGACTTGTTGTCTAATCCTAGTCGCTTGCAAGCGTTTAAGATATGGTCGCTGGGCTGGTTCTGCAGGTAGTGGCTGGTGAGCCAGTTGCCACCGTATTCGGGAAACTTGCTCCCGTCGCCAGATATGGCATCGGGATTGACACCATTATGCCCGCCCATGACTGAGCATATAACTAGAACCTTTGTATTAGAGCCACTGAGGGACTTGTTTAGCTCGGCAAGGGAGTCTAAAAATAAATCCACACCTTTGTTATGAAACTCATAGCGTCCAGAAGTCACAAATATACGCGTGTCAGTGGGCATCTCTTCACGCAATAGCTTGCTAGCTGCGTTTAGCACGATGGCGCGGTATTTTTCAGGCTCGTTGCGGGCAATGCTGTAGTTGTCTATCACGCGCATATCAAGCCCATTCAAGGTCAATACGTCTGGTGTCCGACCCAAAAACAGGGTAGATTCATCAGCGGTAATCTTCCCAACAGTTGTAAAACAGTCCGCAATTTTGGCTGATGTTGATTCCATAGAGCATTTCGCCGTTATATTGTGATTGCTCGCCTCCTGCTTAGGATTGACCTGTGCCATCTGTTTGTAAATATCAAAGCCTGAGCCTGCTAGTGAACGTCCTAACATAGTCGCATGGGTGGTGAAAACCGTTGCCACATCAGGCAGGTTTTTCTTTAGGTACAGAAGTCCTGCGCCACACATCCATTCGTGGGCGTGCGCTATGGCTTTCAGTTCATCGTTTTCACGCCGCATCTCTCTGTATGCTGCAGCTATTACCTCGCCACAAGCGGTGCTGAACATGACTGGTTCAAGGTAGTCCCAGCCGCCCGATAATGAGTCAACACCGAAATCGTTCCATAGTCCGAATAGTATCTGGTCGTTATTGTATTTGCCACGAAATTGCACAAGGATTACTTTAGGCTCACCTGGGATATTCCACCTGCCAAATCTGCAGTTCACACCAGTAGCTTGAATAGCAGGGCGGATTTTGTTCCATATAGGCTCGTCTGTTTCTGTGAACTCTGGAGTGTTGCCAAGGTCAGGACCCATCAGAAAATAGTTTTCTCCAAATGCTTCAGTTGCTTCAAGCGCCTTGCTACTAACAACGGCGTAAATACCACCGACTTTGTTGCAGACTTCCCAACTGATTTCAAACAGTGCGGTATTATCAAGTTTAGGCATATTAGCTCCTTAACGTTAAACAAAAATATGTGCAGACTAAATTATAGACACGCAGGATACTATAACGTAGCAATTCTAGCTTGTCAATGGATTTATAGGGGCAACGTTTAGTTGTTGAATTGTTAATTTAGATTGAATTCTCTATACTCGTCTTGTCTAAGTATAGTCGTCTTTATGCCGAACTGTTTTTGACAGAACTCCCCCAGCGGGAGCAAGTGTGCTTCTCCGTTGTTATGCTGGCTCACATGTGCAAAAAAACAGCTTTTTAACTTTCCGTTACATGATAACGTAGTAACTAGACCGATAGCTTCATTATTAGAAAGATGCCCCTGTGGAGATAATATCCGCCGTTTCAGCTCTGGAGGATACTGCTTGTTGTTGCGCAACATCTCTACATCGTGATTAGTTTCTAGCACTAATGTTTCTGCACATTCTAGTGCTTTCGCTTGTGCATCAGTCCAGCAGCCAGTATCAGTCAAAAAACCTATACTGCTACCGGCTGATATAACATAACCTAACGGTTCAACTGCATCGTGCGAGAGGCTGAACGCTCTGGCAGAAAAGCCATTAAACTCTACAATCTCATCAGCTCTAATGCGTCTCACTCGCTCCTTTATGCCACTTACCTTGCCGGTGAGTATCTCTAACGTGCGGTTAGCTGCGTATATTAAACAATCATAATCACGTGCAAATAGCTCTAGTCCACTTATATGGTCAAAATGTTCGTGTGTTATGAATAATGTTTTTTTTAGCTGTGCTTCATTGGGGATAGCCGATAAAAAAGCCTGTATCTTTCTAATTCCTACGCCCATATCAACAAATATTAAATTATTATCCACCTGTAAGCAGTAGCAGTTCCCCTTAGAGCCGCTTGCCAAGACATGCAACTTCAGAATACTATTCACGCCAGCCCTACCCTCTTCAACTGTGGCAGTGAGCTATGCAGATGAATGCAATACACAGCTATGAGCGCAAGTAACTTGTAGATTAGCAAGTCGCCACTCACAACAATATATAGCCACAATAAGAACACTACAAACTTTGTGAGTATTTGAACAAATGAAAGACGCCGTTCATCAAGCATTAAGCTGATAGCAATTAGCACGACCACTGACGAATACAAGAATAGGTCAAACCTTGTTCCGAGTGCCACAGGCAATAGGCAAAACAACGCAACTAGTGGCAATAAAGACAAAAACAGGGGTTTGTATATGCTAGCCCAAAGTGTGCAGATAGTAGCAGATATTGGCGAAGTATCAGTCTCGTAGATATATACGTAATAACGCGCCGACACAACCAAAAATACTAATACAGCAAACTCTTTACCCGTAAGATGACTGCACAGCAAGGAGAGCAACAACACCCAGATAGGTAGCCTACTCACAAACATTGATAGCACATAAGCAGGTTTGTTGAACACTATTTGAGCCGTTTCTTGAAATCATCCAATACGTCTGCGTATCTTGCCCGTTCATCATCGCTGAAAGACGTATTGGTAAGCATATTGGATAGTCCTGTTGCTATTATGCTGATGTTTTTTGTATCTTTTGCAGCAATAGCATCTTCAAAAACACGTTTATGGTCTCTAATTGCCGTATCGCTATCGCCCGCAATAGCTTCGTAATACGCTACAAGGTATTGCAGAGTGCGGGCGACAACATCAGAGCCTGACTCCTTGTAATTGCCAGCGTTTGTGCGATAGACTTCTTTCGCCCTAGTTGCCTGTAATTTGCTACACGGAGGCATTGCCGTGAGACTAGCTACGACAGACGGCACTTCAACGGTATCAGAATTTAACACGTAGAACCTTAATGCATCTTCGTAGTAATGGCGAGCTAAATCTTCTTTGCCTTGAGCCTGATAAATGTGCGCAAAGGCTAGATGTATCTTAGCTATGTCAAGCGTCTTCTGCCCCTCAACTGCCAGATTTAATGCACTGGTCAACGTCCGCAAAGCCTCTGAATGTTTATTCATTCCATATTGAACCTTGCCGACAGTCGTGAGTACCGCTATCTCAACTTCTTTGTATCCATATTCTTTTGATACAAGGGTAGCTCGCTCACAAATTGAGAGCGCATTCTTGTAGTTGCCGTTCTCTCTGTAGGACTCAGCTATAAAGTAGAACAATATAGCAGCGTCAAAACTGGTGGAATCCACTCCATCAAGGGCTTCGTTATAATACTTGATAGCATCTTTATATTTGCCACGCTTGCGTTCAAGCTCCCCCATAAAGGTGTATATCGGTGGCAATTGTTTATCAAACTTCAACGATTTAGCTAGGGACAGCGCACCAGCCACATATTTAACCGCTTTCTCAATATCGCCTTGCTCATTGGCACAGTAGCCTGCGTAATACGTGAATTTATATCGCAATTCCTTGCCAGCTTTGTCTCCCTTAAAGAGCGATTGCTCCGCTAACAGTTTCTCAAATAATGGCAGAGCATCTTCATAATTGCCAGATTCATAGTAGTCCATTGCAACACCCACGGTGTCGCGTAGCGACTCGGCTACCGCAATGTTAGAATATGCTAATAATAGCACCATAACAGCTAGTAATTTTTTCATTCAGCTGTCGCACTGCTGTCTGTTATCAGCTCTATGCGGTTACCTGTAGCATAGTTGTATAAAAATTTGCTCTGCTCATCCGTTATGTTATTTCTGATATAAAATTTTAATATCTTTAGGTTCTCGGATGTCTGATTATCGGTATAGTCTGCACATATAACGATATTGTGTATCCCGTAATCAACCTGAATAAAGGCACTAACGTCATAGTTGTCACAAATAGTGTCGTTCTCAACCAGAATCCCACCACGAGTAAGCATATCTGCCTTAATCTCGCTACGCTTACCTAGCACTAAACTAGGCAGTGCATTCAAAAAGGCGACTGTCCTAATACGTTTCAACTCCTCACGCGCAAAGCTAGAGCCGTTGACCTCTGCGCTACTCATCTTGGCAATGCCCTGCTCTTCGTTACGGGCAACACCTAATCCGTAATATTCCTGAAGGCCGATATAATGAAGCCCGTCAAAATCTCGTTGCTCATAAGCTCTGGAAAATGCATCATAAGAAAGTTTATAGTCTTGTTTAACTCCGCGCCCATATAGATACGCATAGCCAACCCATACCAGTGACTTAGCACTCTTTTTATCGGCACCTAGTTTAGCATACCTAAACCCATCGCTGTATAGTGATTTGTTGTCTGACAGGAGATAAATTTCGGCTGTCTGCCGCATAGCGGGAATTAAACCTTTATCAGCAGCAAGCCTAAAACTAGTTGTAGCACCAGAGCGGTTTCCCGCTTCTAGCTGCATCTGTGCAAGTTTATAGCGCGCATACGGCTCCGTTACAGCATTAGCAGCTAGTAGCTTCATAGCGGGGGTGCTATCCCCTACAGAAAGCATATTATCAACAGTATTCACCCATGCTGGTCTATACTGCTCACTATTAGGACCCCGCTTGCCGGGGGTGTCCTTTGCACGGGCAATATAGTCGCTCATATTCCTGAAACCGCGCGCACGAACGTAATCTAAAAAAGAGGTACCGTAGCTGGTTGATACATTTGCATTAGCACCGGAGGATAACAATACCCGCACAGTTGAAATGTGGTCATTTGCTACAGCCGAAAACAGCGGCGTATAGCCATATTTGTTGGCAAGATTAACGTCAGCACCTAAATCAAGGAATAGCTTTAATATAATATCGTTGCCATCCTCTGCAGCCAATAACAATGGGGTATTGCCGTCCTCATCTTGAATGTTTACGTAGCCACCAGATACTAGCCAGCTAGCGACAGAATCTGCATCGCCAAGTGCCACCTGCTTGAAAATAGTTGTATTCGCGCCAGCCACAGACGCATCGTCAGCCGCGGGTGCGTCAGCCGCATAAATAAACAACAGACAAACAGCAATCAGAAAGAGATGATATAGCCTACGCATAAAATATCGGCTAGTGTAGCATAAAACAACTTATTTTGCAAGCCTGTTAAATATTTCACCGCACAAGTATCGCATCCATTGGAATAACCAGAAGAATGTATAACCTAATATTTATTCTACGGCGTAAGCGTTACTTCAAATGCGCGTCTGTCGCGTGACACTGTCAGCACTAGTCGCTCGTATGCAGAGTTGGCAAGTAGCGTGTCCAGCTGTGATAGGCTATTCACCGCTTTTCCATTCATAGCGACCAGCATATCCCCCTGTCTTATATGGTTAGGATATCCGCTGGAGCGCACTATGATGGAACCCTCCGTTTCGCCTACATCTATCTTATAGTTGTATTTCAACATATCTATGCCAAAGTTTTTAGGATGCTCAGACAGCTTTATAAAGCCACCTATCTCCCTACCCTGCTTGCTGTATGACACTTTTATAGATTGACCAGGGGGAAATGTTCTTAAAATATAGTTCACCGACTGCGCACCCGACACAGGTATATCGTCTAGCCGCGTGAGATAGTCTCCCTGTTTAATCCCCAGCCTGTCAGCATCGCTGCCACCCGCCACGGCTGATATAAACAAACCTTGCCCTTTTTGGCTAGCTCCGCCACCCGTAAGCGAAAAACCTAAATAGCCACGTCTCACATACTGGTGCTGCAATATCTCTGGCACTACGCGCTTTATAGTATCTATCGGTATGGCAAAGCCTATCCCCTGTGCTTCTTTATACATTGCGCTATTTATGCCTATTATCTCACCGTCTAGGTTAATAAGCGGTCCGCCAGAATTACCGGGGTTTATCAACGCATCTGTCTGTATGAATATAGAAAACTCGTTGCTGAGCCTCAATATTCGCTTGGTATTGGATACAACCCCAGTAGTGACAGAGCTAGATAGCCCATAGGGATTGCCTATAGCTATAACGGTTTCGCCCGTCTGTATATCAGCAGAGTTTCCCAACACAGGCAGGGCAAAGCGGTAGTTTAGATTGTCAACTTTTATAACGGCTATATCAAGCAGGCTATCGCCACCTATCACCCTAGCTTTATAAGTTTTCTCATCGGGTGTGACGACATAGATGCTAGTGGATGATTTTACTACGTGAAAATTAGTAATTATTACTCCGTCATTGCGGATAATTACACCTGTGCCAAGGTTCAGACTCTTCTTGCCCTCAGTGTTAAAGAAATCATCTAAAAATGGGTCGCGAAATATCCCCTCACGCTGCGCTTCGGCGCGGATATTGACAACAGCTCCACTCGCCTTGCGGACAGCTGTCACCACAGGGGTGACACGCTCCGATGCGCATGCCGCCACAGCAAACACTGCCAAAAATAATGCTAAAAATAAAGACGATAGCCTAGCTGTCATAAACCCTATTTATACACTATCGCTTGTGCCACATTGTCAGCAGTAGCTTTATCACAAAGGGTTTCTACTAACTTTAACGCAAACTCCACCGCCGTCCCAGCTCCACGACTAGTGATAACTTTATCGCTCACCACCACGCTATCGGTGCGGTATCTCGCTTGGTTAAAGCTAGACTGAACACTTGGATGAGAGGTCAAAATATTCTTATCAAACACCCCTTGCTTGTTCAGCACAGTGGGTGCTGCACAGATAGCAGCAAGATAACGTTTAGATTGTTCTTGTTCATACACCAGTTGCGCTACTAATGGGCTTTTAGATAGATTTTCTGTGCCAAGCCCGCCACCCGGCAATACTACCATATCGTAGATATTATTCATAACATCAGCTAGCAACACATCAGCCTTAACTGATACATTATGAGAGCCTAGCACATCAGCCTTATCTATAGATGCAGTCGTCACGTCAAGCCCTGCACGGCGCAACAAATCAATAGGAGCGAGTGCCTCAATCTCTTCAAAGCCGTCAGCAAGAACAACTAAAACTTTTGGAGCAATAATATTAGTCATATACAGTAATCCCCCCGTAAAACTGCCATTACCTGCAAAATAGTATATATAACTTTACCTCTCAGTCAAGAGAAAAAGCAGGGAACTATACTTGACTAGATGTATCGCAGGTAAATTTAACGCTACAAATGGCGTTTGTGCACATTAAGGCGAGGAACTTGGGAAAGGATAGACAATTTTTTGCTTTTATGTTACCCTGTACTGTATGTCGGAATTTGTTTTTGTAAATCCGTCCCCTAATTTAGAGCTTATCGCTTGTGAGCTAGAGGCTTATGGCAGGGAAGTGTCTCGCGTATGGACGCTTGAAATGCTCCGTGCTAGACCAGCCAATGTATGGGCGTTTGTCGGGCAGAAATACAGCCGCTTGAACGGACATCTTGCGAAAGATAAACTAGACGGCAACGTGACTAACCTGAAAAAGCCATTTTTTGCATCTTTCAAGTATCGCTACGTCAGGCAGAAACTTATTAACATTAACCCCGAAGTTGCGAACGGCTCATTCCAAGACTATATATTACTAACAGGAGAAATTTGGAACGATACTAAATCTAACCCTCCTGCGTTCAGCAAGCAGACCATAGATGGCGTGATTGCGCAATATCCGGATTCTATAATAATCACATCGCAACTACCCGCATATTCGGGCAAGCGAGTAGTATCTATGTGGGAGAGCGACTATGACGTGCTGGATGCATTAGGAGATGATTATTATATGTTCTTTGAGGGTAATACCCGTCATGAACTACTGTGTTTGGAGGGCAAGTTGCGCTGTGTCAGCGATTCCGCCTCGCTAGATTGGCTTGCTAGACTAAATCCTACTATGAAACGATTTAAGTTTGAGAATATCTCTAGCTATTCATTCATACAGAACACTAATGCATGGCTTGATAAATATTCTTCTAGCATTTTTATAGTCAACGATTACAGTTGGCTGAATTTTGCTGTGCGGATGCCTGACTCATGGGCTAGGGACGTATCAAGTTTCTTCTTCAACTATAAACAATCCAAAGACAAGAAAGGTTAAGATATGAATATTGTTATAGCATCAGACCACGCCGCTGTCGCCCTAAAAATTGAGCTTTTCAACCACATTCAGGGGAGCGGACACACCATTACCGACTATGGTGTAGATGAGGGACAAAAAGGGGACTATCCGCTTATAGCGGCAAAGCTAGCGAAGGCGGTAGGTGCTGATTTTGAGCGCGGTATATTACTATGTGGCACGGGCATTGGTATGTCTATATCCGCAAATAGATTTCCGCATATACGTGCAGCACTTTGCCACGATGATTACACCGCTAGAATGTCTAGGCAACACAACGACTCAAACGTTTTGGTAATGGGTGGACGCACAACAGGAGTAGAGGTAGCGAAGTCTATTGTTGATGTGTGGCTGGACACACCGTTTGAGGGGGGTAGGCACGCCACCCGATTAGCATTGATAGAACAATTATTTATTTAGAGGTATAAAATGGAGCTATATGGGAATGTAAAGACATTTGACGCCGATGTGTATAACGCCATGGTGGCAGAAAAAAATCGTCAAAGCAACCACCTAGAGCTGATAGCTAGCGAGAACTTCGTTTCTAAAGCGGTACTTGAAGCGGCGGGGTCTGTCCTCACTAACAAATATGCTGAGGGCTACCCCAGCAAGCGCTACTACGGTGGCTGTGAATGTGTTGACATAGTAGAACAACTTGCCATAGACAGGGCTAAACAATTATTTGGTGCGGAGTTTGCCAACGTGCAACCGCATTCAGGCTCGCAGATGAACCTGATAGCCTTTGCGGCACTCTTAAAACCGGGCGATACTATACTGGGTATGAACTTATCGCACGGTGGTCACTTAACGCACGGCAGCCCAGTCAACTTCTCGGGCAGAACGTATAACGTTGTCCCTTATGGTGTATCAAGTGAAACTGAACAGATTGATTATAGCGAGGTAGAACGGCTTGCTAAAGAGCATAAACCTAAGCTGATATTGGCTGGCGCCAGTGCATATCCGCGCACAATAGACTTTAAGCGGTTCCGTGAAATAGCCGATATGGTTGGCGCATATTTTATGGTTGATATGGCACATATTGCAGGATTAGTGGCGGGTGGTGCTCATCCAAACCCTGTGCCTTATGCAGACGTCGTGACTACCACCACGCATAAGTCATTGAGGGGTCCGCGTGGCGGAATAATCCTTGCTAAAGAACAGCACGGCAAGGCGATTAACTCGCAAACTTTCCCCGGTTTTCAGGGCGGTCCGCTCATGCACATCATAGCTGCAAAAGCTATAGCATTCAAAGAGGCTATGCAGCCAGAGTTTAAGGCATACGCTACACAGATTGTCAAGAATGCCAAGTCGTTAGCCAATGCCTTGCAAAAGCGCGGGTTCCGCATAGTTTCAGGTGGCACTGACAATCACTTGTTGTTAGTAGATGTCTATTGCAAGGGGATTACTGGCAAAGATGCACAGAATACCCTAGACAGGGCGCACATTACCACTAATAAAAACACTATACCCAACGAAACGCTCAGCCCGATGATAACTAGTGGGCTGAGGCTAGGCACGCCAGCAGTTACGACACGAGGGCTTAAAGAAACTGATTTGACACTGGTTGGAGATATGATTGCTGATGTCCTTGAAAATATAACTGACGAGGCACAAATTAACGCTGTGAAGACTCGTGTTATTAAGTTAACGGATATATACCCATTATACAAAGATTTGGTATGAGGATTTAGTTATGATGAAACGCCCTAGCTGGGACAGATACTTTATGGATTTAGTCGGGATAGTCGCCACCCGCTCAACCTGCTTGCGTAGACAGGTAGGCGCAGTGCTTGTGCGCGACCAGAGGATGCTAGCCACTGGCTATAATGGCACTCCGAAGGGCATTACTCACTGCGAAAAGACAGGTTGTCTGAGGCAACAACAGAACGTCCCCTCTGGGGAGCGGCACGAGCTATGCCGCGGGCTACATGCTGAGCAGAACGCAATAATACAGGCGGCGTTATATGGCATTAACGTGGCGGGTGCTACGCTGTATTGCAATACCAAGCCGTGCAGTATCTGCACCAAAATGCTAATAAATGCGGATATTAGGCGCATAGTCTATGCAAACGAATACCCTGACAAGCTGGCTGACGATATGCTACGAGAGACCAACATTAGAATCGTCCACTTTAAGGACGAGGAGTAGCTACTATCTTATGTATGATTCTGTTGTTCAAGTAATATTTATTGCATCAGCGATGATTGCTATAACTAACCCGTTCGGCAACCTGCCAATGTTTATTGATATGGCAAGCGACCTCACAGATGGCGCGCGCAGACACCTATTCCGCCTAATAGTATATGTGGGTTTTGCCATAGTTCTGGTGTTTGCCCTAGTGGGCGTTCCAATAATGAAACACTTCTTTAGGCTAGGGGTTGAGGAGCTGCAGGTAGCGGGCGGGATATTGCTGTTAGTGCTGGGAATAAAAAATTTGCTCTTCCCGCCGGGGGATGCTGACTCCGCTAACAAGCCGCAACGCGGGGAGGAGGCTGTTCACGAGCGCATTGTTCCTATGGCATTCCCGATATTAGTAGGTCCTGGCACGTTGTCAACGGTTATTATACTGGTTGATTTGCATGGGTTTGCGAAATCATTTATCGGTTTCTTTGTGGCGTTTGTAATAATATTTATAGTATTTTTTTTGGCTCGTTATATAGAAAGGCTACTCGGCAAGCTAGTTTTGTTTATACTATCACGCATAATGCAGGTGTTTATCTCCGCTATCGGTGTCTCAATGATAGAGACAGGCATTAGGACGATAATATCTAGGTAGGTGAAATCATAACTCGCTCTAAATTACTCATTTGCGTTACATTTGCGTTTTTTGCGCTTTGCGCCATAGCAAGGGCTGTATTTTACGGCATATATCGGGCTAGCTTTCCTGATATCAGCGTCCCGCAGTTGCTGCACACTTTTATTGTAGGCTTGCGGTTTGATGCTTATGTTATCGCACCTGTCTTTGGCGTTGCTGCACTGCTCTTTATGCTACCGATAAAAAGCAAACATTGGAAAGAGCTGTTAGGCGCAGTTATGTATTTAGACTTTGTGCTGCTTGCTTTAGTTTTATCGGTGGATATTATTTATTACGAACACTCGTCCCGACACCTTGCCGATGAGCTATTCTTATTGTCTAACGATATGAACCTAGTCGCTGGGTTTATAAAGGAATATGCCATCCTTATACTTATATTTACCGCAACAGCTACAGCAGTAGGTGTTGTGT
>BNUJ01000009.1 GCA_025997275.1 Deferribacterales bacterium | reverse complement strand
ATTTGACGGGGTGGAATTAAAGAATATCAGCGTTAGCACAGATGAGCTTACATTGGCAGATAGGCTAGACGATATAACAGAAAGCGCAATAAAGACAGCGTATAATAATATCTATAACTTTCACAAGCTACAGCAGCCTAGTCCTGAAAAACTAGAGTCAAATGGTATAACCTTATGGCGCGAATATCGGGCAATAGAAAATGTGGGCTTATATATACCCGGCGGCAGTGCACCGCTAGTCTCTACGCTACTAATGCTGGCGGTGCCAGCTAAAATAGCGGGTTGCAAGCGGATTGTAGTAGCAACCCCCCCTGCAAAAGATGGCACTATCCCTAACCCTATACTCTATGCGGCTAATCTGTGTGGCGTGACTGAGATATACAAGATGGGTGGCGCACAAGCCATTGCAGCACTTGCTTATGGCACAGCTACAATCAAAAAAGTTGATAAAATATTTGGTCCTGGCAATGTTTATGTGACAGAGGCTAAACAACAGGTTGCGCGTGATGTGAACGGTGCGGCGTTGGATATGCCTGCAGGTCCGTCAGAGGTGATGGTGATAGCTGATAGTTCGGCTAACCCTGCCTTTGTAGCCGCTGATTTGCTGGCACAAGCTGAGCATGACCCCAATGCGGGCATAGTGTTAGTGGCATTAGACAGCCAATTCGCTGACAATGTGCAAAAGGAATTAGACGAACAAATAAAGCACCTTTCGCGTGTCAGTATAGCTAGTAAAGCACTTGAACATGGGCTAGTCGTGCTCGTTAATAGCCTAAATGAGGCTGTTGAGGTGGCTAATAGGTATGCGCCAGAACATTTAATGCTTGAAGTTGCTGCTGCTAACGAAATATTAAAGGATATTCAGAACGCTGGTTCTGTGTTTATAGG
Organism: Deferribacterales bacterium; assembly: GCA_025997275.1. GTDB lineage: Bacteria > Chrysiogenota > Deferribacteres > Deferribacterales > JAISNW01 > BNUJ01. The sequence goes on along the minus strand of BNUJ01000009.1, from coordinate 23,082 downwards.
GCACTGGGCATCAGAGGCGTTAGGCGACTACGCCAGCGGGACGAATCACGTGATACCTACCTACGGACATGCGCGGACGTATAGTGCAGCAGGGGTGAGTAGCTTTATGAAGTCTATCTCATTTCAAGAGGTTTCCCATGAAGGGTTTCTACATATTGCCCCGACTGTGGAGCGATTGGCTGAGTTAGAGGGGCTTGATGCGCATAAAGCATCTGTCGTGATTAGGAGAGGGACAAAGTGAGTAACGTGAATGTAACAAACGATTGGTTAAAATCTATGGCACGTCCAGAGGTGCTAGTAGCAAGTATTTACCGCTCACCTCGTAGTGAATCTGCACCGCTAGTCTGGCTTGATGCAAATGAAAACCCCGAAAAGCCCTACGGGGAAAACACTAATATGCTGAACCGTTACCCTGAACACCAGCCATACGCTCTGCGTCGCAGGCTTGCGGAGATTTACGGAGTGGCAAATAACCAAATATTGCTTACGCGTGGGGCTGATGAGGGGATAGACCTGCTTATAAAGACGTTTTGTAATGCAGGCAGAGATTCTATAGCACTACCTACACCCACGTTTGTGTATTATGCTATGGTAGCAGCACTATACGGCGTTAATGTTAATAAAATCCCACTAAAGGCTGATTTTAATCTTGATACGGAACAGCTGTTAGCAGCTGACGATACGAAACTGACATTTATATGCACTCCAAATAATCCAACGGGCAATGTTATCCCTATCTCTGAAATTGAGCAGCTTTGCGCGGCGCGCAGAGGCAAAGGGCTAGTAGTGGTGGACGAGGCGTATATTGAATTTGCTAATACCACATCTGCTACTACATTATTAAACAGATATGAAAATTTAATAATATTGAGGACACTCTCTAAAGTATATGCGCTGGCGGGTGCTAGAATTGGGGCTATTATCGCATCTGCCGATATAATTCAGCTACTCGCTGGTGTTATCGCCCCGTATCCTATACCTAGACCTGCATCTGATATGGCATTGAAAGCATTGTCTCCGCTGGGGCTATTGCGCGCACGTAGGCAGGTGGAGCAACTGCGCAGTGAGCGAGATTTTATATATGAAAAGCTGAGCAACTGCCCGCATTTTGAGGTTGTCTATAGGAGTGAGACCAATTTCATATTTGCCATAGCTAAAGATGCAGAGGGACTACATCAGCAGCTAAAGAGTCGCGGTATTATGGTTCGCAATATGACAACTGCATACCCGTCAGCGTTGCGCATTAGCATAGGACTACCGCTGGAAAATAAACTATTGCTAGCGGCACTTGATGTTGATGTAGGAGAGATTAAACTGCCACGTAGATATTCAGACTCGCGCAAGACGCTTGAAACGGAGATATTCTGTGAGCTTACCCTTGATGACAGGGGCATCTACGACATATCAACAGGGGTAGGTTTCTTTGACCATATGCTGGAACAATTTTCTAAGCATAGCGGTATATCGTTAATCATTCAGGCATTAGGCGACACGCATGTTGATGCTCACCACACCATAGAGGACGTTGCAATTGCGCTTGGTGCTGTGCTGAAAGGCGCACTGGGCGACAAATGCGGCATAAATCGCTACGGCTTTGCTACGCCTATGGATGAGAGCGATGCAAACGTCACAATTGATTTTAGCGGCAGGGCAGATTTTGCGTTAAATGCCACGTTTAATATGGCTATGGTGGGTGATTTTCCGACTGATATGGTGGAGCATTTTTTCAAAACATTGAGCGATGCGCTGGGTGTGGCGATTCACATTACCGCTACAGGCAAGAATGCGCACCATACCATAGAGGCTATATTCAAGTGTGTCGCACGGGCTTTAAGGCAGGCAGTAGCGATAACTAACGATACTTTGCCAACCACAAAGGGCATTTTATGAACATTTCAAAGAATGTAGTGCTCATAGATGACGGCGGGGCAAATTTTACGTCTGTAACTGCTGGGTTAGAGCAACTAGGGGTGAATGCGCCTATTACCAGAGACGCAAGACAGATACAAGCGGCTGATTTAGTAATACTGCCCGGTGTAGGTGCTGCAGGCTACTCAATGAAACATCTGCGAGACAACGGGCTTGTGGATGTAATTTGCGGACTGAAACAGCCTGTTTTAGGTATATGTCTAGGGCAACAGCTACTATGTGAGTCGTCTAGCGAGGATAACGCAAAGTGTCTTGGCATAATACCTGTAAAGGTTAAAAAGCTTGAAAATATACGGATAATCCCGCATATGGGCTGGAACAACCTTACGGAGATTGCAGACGACCCATTATTAGAGGGGTTTAGCACTGAAGACAATTTTTATTTCGTTCACAGCTTTGCCCCAGAGGTGGATAGCCGTTGGACTATCGGCGTATGCGACTACGGCGTCAAGTTTTCTGCAATTATTAGGAAAGATAATTTTTATGGGGTTCAGTTTCACCCAGAAAAGTCGGGCAAGGTTGGCGCAAGGCTACTAGCAAACTTTTTGAGGCTGAAATGCTAATAATACCGAGCATAGATATACTGGACGGACAGTGTGTGCGCCTAATTAAGGGCGACTTTCAGCAAAAGACTATCTATTCTGACGAGCCTAGCAAAGTGGCAAGTCGGTTCAGCGCGGCTGGGGCGACTGTTCTGCACGTGGTTGATTTAGATGGTGCAAAGAATGGCAAACTTGTCAACACTGGTGTACTCAAACTTATTGCTAATGCGTTTGACGGTGTGGTTCAGGTAGGCGGTGGCATTCGCTCTGCTGGCGATATAGACAAGATATTTTCAGCGGGTGTTTCGCGGGCAGTTGTAGGCTCTCTTGCCGTGAAAGAACCACAGGTTACGCATAAAATACTAGCACAGTATGGGGCGGATAAAATTGTGTTGGCACTGGACTTTAAGATAGACGATAACGTGCCTTATATAGCCGTTAGCGGCTGGAAAGAAAACACCAAGACCACATTGTGGCAGTTGCTGGACGAATACCCTGAATTAAAGTATGGCTTAATAACCGATATTAGCAGAGATGGGCTTCAAACTGGGGCTAATATTGCTCTATATGGCGAGCTGAAACGGCGTTATCCCGACCTCTATGTTGAGGCATCGGGTGGCGTGTCTGGATTAGAAGATTTGAGTAAGCTAAGGGATATAGGACTATACGGCGCAATCAGCGGTAGGGCTATATATGAGGGCAATTTAAGTTTAAGCGAGGCGATAGAATGCTTAAAGTAAGGATAATCCCCTGCTTAGATGTTAAGGATGGCAAGGTGGTCAAGGGTGTTCAGTTCAAGGCGCACGAGGTGGTAGGCGATATATTGGGACTTGCCGAACGCTACTCTGACGAGGGGGCAGACGAGCTTGTGTTCTATGATATTACGGCAAGTGCTGACAGGCGCAAAGTTGACTACAACTGGATAAAGCAGATAGCAAGTCAAATAAATATTCCATTCTGCGTGGCAGGCGGTATTCGTAGCATAGCGGACGCAGCTAAAATCCTTGAAAACGGGGCGGATAAAATATCTATAAACTCCCCCGCACTGGAAAATCCTGATATTATTAGCGAAATGTCAGTCAGGTTCGGCAAACAATGTGTTGTTGTGGGGATAGATAGTTTTGAGCGGAACGGGAGATATATGGTTCACCAATATACAGGCGATACAGAAAAGACCATCAATACGGGCAGAGATACATTTGAATGGGCAAAAGAGGCGGTAGAACGCGGTGCAGGGGAAATAGTGCTGAATTGTATGAATATGGACGGGGTTCGCAATGGTTATGACTTGCCGCAGCTGGCAAAACTCACCGCTGTAGTAGATGTCCCCGTTGTGGCAAGCGGCGGTGCGGGGACGATGACGCACTTTCAAGATGTCTTTGAAAAGACAGGCGTTACAGGTGCACTGGCAGCAACGGTCTTCCATAAAAAACAAATAAACATTGGTGAGTTAAAAGCGTTCTTAAAAGATAAAGGGCTACAGGTGAGGAGATAAAGACTAGTATGACTAAAATGGTTGACATTGATACGAATAAACTTGATTTTAGCAAGCTTGATTTTGACAAGCTCGGCGGGCTTATCCCCGCTTGTGTGCAAGATTATAAATCTATGCGCCTTTTAATGGTAGGCTTTATGAACAGAGATGCGCTTGAAAAGACGCTTGCTACTGGTCTTGTCTGCTTTTGGAGCAGGGATAGGAAATGCCTGTGGACTAAAGGAGAAACTTCTGGTAATACGCTATCAGTTAAAGATATGGTTGTTGATTGCGATAATGATACACTCTTGATATTTGCTAAAGCGGCGGGTCCCACCTGCCATACTGGGGCGGAGAGCTGTTTTGACTCAGACGAGTTGCCAGCGGTCTATTGGCTCTCTAAACTGGAAAAAATCATAGAAGGACGACATAAGGACGCTCCCGAGGGGAGCTATACTGTCAAGCTGTTTGAGGACGGAGTAAAACGCATAGCTCAAAAGGTGGGGGAGGAAGGAGTTGAAACCGCCCTTGCAGCCACCTGCGGGGACAATGAGGAACTTGCAAACGAAGCGGCGGACTTGCTCTTTCATCTGCTAGTGTTGCTCAGGAGCAAGAATATGGAGCTATCAGCCGTGACAGACGTGCTAAAGGACAGAATGAAATAGCCTTATTTCTGCTGAATACCAGCTAACGGCAGATATAGGCGCGTATTATCCTGCAGGAATACGTAGAGCCATATAGCTAATGCTTGTTTGTTGCTTGACTTACCCTCTTCCACGTTTCACGAATGGCACTAGCGGGCAGTATCTCGTTATGAAAAGCTACCTCTTGAATACGACCTTGCCAAATATAGCCTATCTCTCTACCTCCTGCCTCAAGGCTTGATAGTCGTATAGCATACGTTTTGTCCATTATTGGAACATCTTTGCTAGTCTGCAGAGAACCGTTTATATATACATTACCAACTGAGGTGAACACTACATAGTTCAAAATATCAGGCTTTAAGCAAATATTGCTTACTGACACAGGATTATTATTATACAGCAAATCGTAGCAACTACCGTTATACGTTAAACTGATAGAATGCTTGCTATCATCATACAGGTTGAATATAGTGGAGTATGCTTGTTGCTCTAGTTTAGGAAGTAGCAATAACTCTATAGAAAACGCTTCTGCTGGTGGCAATACCATCCTGTCTTTTTCAGATGATTGTGCCCACGCTACTTCTTTGGGAGCGGATATTAACTCTTCTCCATTATAAAAACGTAAATTGCCTGCACCATCATAGAAACGAAAGCCGTAGTCATCAGAGCGATAGATACTTGAGGCATCAGTCCTTGTCAGTAGTGTCTTATGGTCAATTGCGCTAGTCATATTTTCAATAGGTGGCTTGGTGCGAGCAATACTTTTCCAAAAGAGGAAATCCTGTGGTTCTAAATTAAAATGATTATATCTGTCTGCAAAGATATTATTGATATTTAACGTTAGCTCACCTTTTCCGCCGGTTGACTGACCATAAGGCATGTAATATGTGTTCATAGCTCCACAAAACTGATATACGCATACAACGAAGAGCATAATAGCAATGAAGTGCCTATATGTTGCGGGCTTACTTATAATGGACAGCAGGTATTCAGCATATAACATCATGAGCAAACTAAGTGGCATGAACGATAGGTATATTTGTAGATTGACATCGTTAATTTCAACAAGTGGGCAGATAATAAGTAGTGTGCCAATCAACCAATATATTAAATTGTTCTTATTTTCTTTGTATATAACAGCCATAAATATGCCAAATTCCACCGCATAGAATAAAAGCAACATCAAAACCCTGCCAAACGACCAATCTTTAAGTGGCACAAACAAGTAAAGACGCGTTGATAATGTTCCAGTAAAATAGAGCATAAAAATTATGATTAGAGCTACAGCCAACACATTAGTGGCTGATAATATCGTTTTAATATGAGAGTGAAAACTCCTATTTTTAAGCCAATTTAACACAAATTTAATCGCCAAGCCTACAGAGACAACCCCTAATGATAAAAATGCCCACGGAGAATATGGTAGTATAATAAGCCCAAAAAAAGCATAGTAGTCAGTCCGTTTGTATAACTGCAAAAATAGCCCGCACATTATCCATATAGGGATAGCATTATGAAAAAATAAGATAATGCCATGAAATATTGTTCTAAAACCATAAATTCGTCCAGCTATGCCCAAATATCCTTGATAGTGCGTGCTAAATGGCATTATAGTTCCAGATTTCAACGCGACTATTAGTGCTCCTATCGTATGTAAGCCTGCCCACGTTATAAATATTATAGCAACCAATAGCAATCTTTTTCCAGCTGAAACCTTTAGATAGCTGGAAACCAGCAGGTAAGCCAGCACCATACCAATAAGTGTCCAGACAAACAGCACAAGGTTTGCGCTAGTCCAAGACAAACTAAATAGTTTGCTGATAACAGCAGGAACCAGCCAAAAACCTATGTAATAGACTAAGCTACCGCCATTCTCAGAAAAATACACGGGCCAACTATTAGCGAGCAAATCCCCGAACGCAGCATTTCTGCGATGCATATCCCCAGAGACTATTGGACCATACCCACCCACCCCTGACAGATAGACAAACAAAAGTAACACTACCATAGTAATTATGAAATACTTGTCAATCACTACATCAAGTTTTAGCTTTATATCACGACAATAGCAGTAGCACAGGTATAATAGTATGAACGTAGCAGGTAGTCCTACTGGTAGCCTCAGCCACGTGAGGAAAAATATAGCGAGCGGCAGTGCTAGATACACAAGTGGCGCATAAGTGAGGTCAACACTAACCTCTCGCCTAAAGTAAAAAGCTAGATAAGTTAATGCTATTGCTAGTATAGCCAATAAGAAGAAGGGCACGAGCATAGTATTCGGCAGTGCAGGGTATTTCGTAAGATACGCTCGCTCTATCTCTAACGACATCCCTATATTGCGTGCAACAAAGTGGATGGTGAACTGAGACTTCATATCTTTTAGCGATTTAGACACATTAAACCCATTATGCAGTGGGTTAAACGTCCGCTCTACCCTATTGCCTTGCTTGTTTATATACGATATATACGGAGCACGATGACCAGTATTGGGAGCAAAGTTAGATACCACTAGCGTTAGTCGCTTATAATCTTTAGAAAGCCTATCTCCCAAATCAATAGTGAGTGCCCCTTCATTGTCGTGCGTATCCATTGGCACAGCTCTATGTTGACGCAAAATATTTTTATTGGCACCGACTATGCTAAAATGAGCTAAATTTTTATACAATTCCTCTTGACTTATCTCTAAATATTTTTGCCACCTAAGCGGGACGCCGACGTACCCCCCCCCGCTGGCGTAAGAGACAAGCGCATAAACGCACACCACCGACAACAATGCAGAGAGCACGAATGCAAAAAACTTCCTATTTATTTTATTCACTGCTAGTGCCTGATTGTCATTATCGGCAATATGCCGAACAGATAATATTTTGTTTTGCGAGAATAGGTGCGTTTTCTCAGAACGGGGATTAGTGAAAATAGTTTATATGTATAAACTGACACTAGGTCGCCTTTTACTTTAAGCGTATGGATTATGTGTCCGAAACCTCTCTCCCTAGCGAAATCTTTAAGCAACTTCCAGCCACGTGAGCGGTCGCTCTTAATGGTGCCCCTTTTAGCACGACAGGACGAAATAGAGCCTCTGCGTTCAACATGGTGATAAAATACGTCAGGCACCAGAACAATCCTCTTAGCATAATACAACGCCAACACAGAGAATAACAGGTCCTCGTTAGCAACGAGCGATTCGTCAAATAACAGTTTATTATCAGTTATAAGTGTTCGCTTGAACACGTAACGCCACACGTTATGCAGTGCATATTTAGCAGGCTCAATGATTCTATCATTGAGGGACGTAAGTATCATAGTCTGTTTGATGAACGGCATCGCCGTGCCTAGCTCACAGCGATTACTACATGATATATCAGCACCAGTTTCCAGCATAGTAGTTAGCATACTTTCATAGTAATTCAGGTCTATAAAATCATCGCTATCCATAAAGTGTATGAAGTCGCCTGTAGCGCACCTCAACCCTTCGTTCCTAGCGGTAGCTGGTCCGCTATTGTTCTGTATTTTTACTAATTTTATGCGACTGTCAGCATTGATATAGCTATCGCAGATACTAACGCTGTCATCTGTGGAGCCGTCATCCACTAGAATTACCTCTAAATTTTTATAACTCTGGTGGATTATGCTTTCCAAGCAACGAGGGATGAACTCCCTGACATTGTAGAAAGGGATAACTACAGAAACCAGCGGTTGAACTACACTACCCATATACGAGAATTATAACACACTATTAAGGCTAGCACAACATAAAAAGTGGAGGAAATTCTGTTTATCCTCTCCTTTCCATAGCCCTCGTGAAGTCTTGCAGTCGCATAGATGCACTTTGAACCAGCTCACTCAAGTCTTCCAACGCACTCTCCCGCTCGCGAATACTGCTATCCAGCCTATCGGCTACCATTTCGCTCTGTTTTACAAGTTCTCGCATTTGCTCAACATACACAGCCACATCGCTTGCTGTTACGTCTGTCATCTTGTCCTCAAGTTTCCGCAACCTTGACTGCAAACTTATAACCAGTATCAGCAAGATTGACACTGCCATAATAAATATTATAATCAGCCAATTCACAGCTAGCGCATCCCTTTCATAATATCGCGTTCCCGAACAAACAGATATTTCATGATAGCATCCTTTACATCATCATCCAGTTGGACAAAATCAGCCTGATAGAACGTCCCAGTCGCTGCTTTTTTTAGCTTGGCAAGGGCAACAACAGCTGAAAATGTCAGCTTCTCCTCCATAGTGCCTAGCGAGTTAGTTGTATAGGCAAGCGTTCCGTCTGCCAGAACTAAGTCAGAGTGGAGTATAAAGCCTCGCACCGATATGCCTATCCCCCGCACATTGACCAGCTCTGTCTCGGTAGCCCCATGCTTGTCGCGCAGTAGTTCATTTATCACGTCCAGCTTGTCGTTTAGCTCCAGCATAAATCTATATATATTGCGCATCTCAACAGGCTCGTTCATTATAGTCTGTCTAATCTTTGTGCTGATTTTGCGCTGCTCGGTAGAGTTCTCCGATAGTGCCCGCTGCAAGTAATACGCTTTTTCGCCGTCCGCTACAATACGCAGATGTATAGCCTCTGGATAGTCCATCACAAATGCCCGTTCTAGGCTCATACTCTCGGCAACAGAAGTTTTAGAGAACAAGAATAGTCCGCCCACACCAGTTGCTACAAACTTCAAATGTCGCGCGTAGAATGTGCCAGCAATGCTATACTCTATGGTTATTTCACTAGCTTTATTCAGGTCGTCTGGCGTGAACCAGCGCACATCTATCGGAATAACGTCAAGCGTTTCAATCTCGGCGGGTTCACATTTAGGCACAACATACCGCCATAGGATATTGTCTCCGTAAATCACTATCATCCGCACTAGACGTTCACGTGCCATATACGCTAACCCTCCTTATGCTCCTTGTGCTCCTTATGTTTGTCTCCGCGCTGGTCTTTCTTCTCCGCATCTCGTTCGTCATCGCGCTTTGAGCGCGCGGACGACAACTCTAACTTGTCAATGGACATAGCCTTATGTGTCATCTGGTAAGCGAGCTGCTGAATTATCGCTGTGGCATCTCTTTGGGCGTGCATCTGCAGGTTATTCTGGTGGCTAGCGACATTTTCTGCCGTTGGTATAGTCAATATTGAACCGGTTAATCCTTCTAGCGACATATTATGACACCTCCCATTATTATTCCTTAATATGAACCGTTCCTGAAGAAAAGTTGAGCGAGTGATACTTGTGTTTAAGAGCCGACAAGCTTTCCGCATAACCCAGAAACAGGCAACCCGATGTTTTAAGATGCGAATAGAACATATTGATAACTTGCTCCTTAGCTTTATTATCAAAATATATAAGCACATTGCGACAGAAAATTACATCAAAATTACCCCCTGTTCGCTCGCAAGATAAGGGGTCTATCAGGTTGCCCGTCTTAAATACCACCCTATCTTTAATACGCTGACTCAAAGTAATGACATTGTTCGAGTTTTTAGTAAAATATTTCTCTAACATTTCATCGGGTACATTTTTTAACGAATATTCGCCGTATTCGCCCTTTTTAGCCATGTCCACCACGTTACTGTTAATGTCAGTTGCCACTATGTGGAAACGAGCCTTATAATACATCCCCATACTATCAAGCAACATAACCAACGAGTAAGGCTCTTCTCCAGTGGAACACGCTGCAGACCAAATACGAAACTCAGTCTTACCCTGACGCATAGACTCAGGGAGCATAACGTTAAGCCAATAGTCAATCTGCGAGCGGTCTCTGAAAAAATATGTTTCGTTGACAGTTGTAGCATTGACTAGATAGTTAAGCTCCGACTCGCCCGCAGGGTCGTATTTTATATAGTAAATGTAGTCCTTAAATGTGTTAAAATCAAGTTCTGCAAGCCTCCTTGTGAGTCGGTTCTCCATAAAGTATTTTTTCTCACGCAAGAGAGTGATTGCAGATTTCTTGTATATAATATCGCCTAACTGCAGAAACTCATCGTCAGACATCTTGGTAGTTTCAAACATGCCAGTTTAGATGCCTAATACTAGTGCTATCTTCTCTTTTATGAAACGATTTTGTTCCGTTTCGTTTATCCGCCTAAGTACATCAATATACCCATCTGGATGCTCGTTCTCTATTATCTCTACTGCACGGTAGCGCACCATCCAGCTTTGGTCGGTTTCTGCTATATTCAGTGCCAACTTTGCAGTCTGCTTTTTGCCCGACACATACAATGCAGACAACGCCTCACGGCGGACATCTTCGTTATCGCCTTGCAACTGCGTTTCTAGCAATGTAATCGCTTCAGGCAGATGCGTATGCCCCAATACTTCTATGATAGCAAGCTTTATATTGCTGTGAACACTCGGGTATGCTTCTATCAATATTTTTGCAGTTTCAGGCGATACGCTGTGCCCTAGTGCACGCACAGCAAAGTAGCCCACCCAGATATTGGGAGACTTGATTTTGCTGATGACAACAGATTCGTTGCCATTCAGTCCTGTGCACCCAAGCCCAGAGGCAGCAGCCTCTTGAACCGCCATAGATTTATCGTCTAGTAGTTTTACTAGCAAATCAACCGTTTGTGGCGTATTGAAACGCGACAAACAACGTGCAATAGTCTTGCGGATAAACACGTCAGTTTCTAAAGCAAGCATATTGGCAGTTTTGGCGAACGCATTTTCTCCACCTATAAGGGCGAGCACCCTGACAACAATGCCACGAACTTCAGGTTTGTTAGACGATGCTAGCTCAACAAGACGGACTAGGTCGCCGTCATCACTTAGCAGAGCAACTGCCGAACCCGCAGCCTCAGCAAGTGCCTTCGTAGGCGATAGAATAAAATCATATAGCCTGTCTTTTGATTCCATATCGCCGAACCAGCCTAGCACGTGTATTGCCGCACACGTCACCTGTGTGTGAGGGCTGTCAAGGCAGGAGCGGACAAGGTCTATAGAATCAGTATCGCAAGCTTTGCCTATGGTTAGAAGGCAACATGCCTGTATGTTTGGTTTATCGGCGGCAATACGTTTAATCAGCTCAGCCCGCACCTCGCTGTTGTAGTGTTTAGCTAGGTGGTCTGATGCGCCGTCAGCCAATTCTACGTTGGCGAACATCTTTATTAGGTCATCGGTGCTACTGTGTTCGTAATTCTTGCCGATGGTAAATAGTTTTATGGTATCGGATGTTTGGAGTATCCTATAAACGTTATCGCTGACGTTGAAGAGCACAATGGGAATTTGGTTGCTATTAGCCACCTTACGTATCATAATAAACCCAGCAAGCTGGTCGCTCTTGATATGCTCAAGCCGTGCCAAATCTATATCAACGCCTATTATGCCCATAGCTACTTCCAGCTCTTGACGGGCTGCAACAAACTCTTGCCTAGTCGGACTATTGTCAACAACTATCAACGCCTTATTGTTCTTAAATGTAATATTAACCATAAATAGCTCCCATCAACTCACAATACAGACATCCTACCACTTTGTAGCTAATAATGCAAGAGCTTTTTAGAGGGCTACCATTTTATAAACTGCATTACCTGTAGAAATTATCCTTTGTGCGGTTGAAGTATCCGAATTTGATGTTTTTATGCTCCAGTTTTATAGCCTTTAGCATATTTTTGATGCCCAACACCTCATCAACAGGTAGTTTTAGTGCATCTTCAAGCAACGCTATATCAATATTTAAGTTTCTGGTCTGTATAAGCCCCACATTATATTTTGATAGAAATTTAACTAGAGCTTCTACTTCGCTACGCCTATCGTTCACGCCCGGCATAGTCAGCAGATTTAGTGCAACATAGCAACGAGCCTCATTTGCGATTGATATACTTTTACACACATCGGCGAATTTATATGTGGTTGGTCTGTAGTATGCGTTGTAGGTGCTTTCTACTACGCTGTTTAAGCTCACGCGAATGCTGTCTACCCCAGCATCTATTACCTTTGCCACCTTGTCAGGCAGGCTACAGTTGGAATTAAAGTTTATAGTAAGTTCTGGAAACTCTTTTCTTATCAGTTTAACTGCTATTGCGATATTGTCAGCCACCATTACAGGGTCGCCCTCGCAGCCCTGACCAAAACTAATAATCGGTTTTTCGGCATCCCTTGCGTGGTTGCAGGCAACTTCAGCTATTTCTTCAGGGGTGGGCGCAAAGCTCATCCTAGTTTGTGGTGAAGGGCAACATTCAGACTCTTGCAGAGATATGCAGCCTACACAGCGGGCATTGCATGCAGGGCTAGCAGGTAGCGGACATTCCCAGCGCGGATAGAACACATTTTTAGCAGCGGTGCAGTGATAGTTCAGTGCGCAGTGCGCTAACTGTTTGTATAGACGATTTTTTGGATAACGTTTCAGATAAACATCAACTTGTTGCTTGAATTTATCTGTATAGTCGTATAGAGCAGGGTTCCAGTGTGAATCATCGTCAACTTTAATAGCGGGCACGACAAAGTGTCCGTTGTTCCAACCTACTGCGGTGTATGCGTATAGTGGCATAATCTCTGGTTTAGTGCGTTTATATGACGGCAGGTATGTCCGCAGGTATGCTGGTGGCAGAAACACGCTGACAGCGTAGCTATCAGGCAGGGCGACATATTGCGACTTGTTGGCATCAAAACCCATAGCTTGAGTGTGCGGCATATAGTATAGGCGGGACATCTTCGGCAGTTCTATCAGCTCATTTTCATAAGGGAGCATATCGTAGCCTGCGCTATGCACGCTCATATTTAGCTCTGGGTGGTCAAAGATTTCCCCTTTGCTGTTAGCATATACCAGTGATGGATTATTCATATCATAGATAATATACCAGCTTGACTTGTTTGTGCAAGTGTCATACAATCTACAAAACGGATTGGGAGGGGAGCAATGAGCGAAATTATTGATGTTCAAGCATCTGAAGTATTAGATTCTAGGGGTAATCCGACAGTTGAGGTCACCGTCACTACGGAAAGCGGTTCTTATGGCACGGCTATGGTGCCTAGCGGGGCATCCACTGGGCAGTTTGAAGCTGTGGAGTTGCGAGATGGCGACAAGAAACGTTATCTTGGCAAAGGCGTCCTTACGGCAGTTAAAAATGTTAATACTTTGATTTCTGAAGAGTTAGAGGGTATCAGCGTTTTAGACCAGATGGCTATTGATGATATAATGATTGATATGGACGGCACGCCCAACAAGGCAAAGCTCGGGGCTAACGCTATTTTAGGGGTATCAATAGCATGTGCAAGAGCTGCGGCTAGTTATTTAGGTATCCCATTATATCGCTATCTCGGCGGACCTTATGCACACGTACTGCCTGCACCTATGATGAACATATTGAATGGCGGTAAGCATGCTGACAATAACGTTGATATACAAGAGTTTATGATAATGCCGGTTGTCGCTGAAACTTTCCGTGAGGCTCTTAGAATGGGTGCAGAAGTGTTCCACAGCTTAAAGAAAGTGTTGCAGGATAAGGGGCTGAATACAGCCTACGGCGATGAAGGTGGTTTTGCTCCGAACCTGAAATCCAATGAAGAAGCATTAGACGTGCTAATGCTCGCCATTGAAAAAGCGGGCTATAAGCCGGGAGAACAAATATGGATAGCTATGGACCCTGCATCCAGCGAGTTCTACGACAACGGCAAATATATAATGAAAGCTGAAAAGAAGTCTGAAAAGACTGCCGAAGAGATGGTTGAGTTTTGGAGCGGGCTTGTAAATAAGTATCCGATAATATCTATAGAGGACGGGCTTTTTGAAGATGATTGGACGGGCTGGAAAAAGCTGACTGATAAGCTGGGCAGTAAGATACAGCTAGTTGGCGATGACCTGTTTGTGACCAACTCTGAAAGGCTTGCTAGGGGTATTGAGAGTGGCACTGCTAACTCCATACTTATCAAGCTAAACCAGATAGGCACGCTCACTGAAACCCTTAAAACTATAGAAATGGCTAAACGCGCTGGCTATACCTGTGTAATATCGCACCGTAGCGGTGAGACTGAGGACGCCACCATAGCTGATTTAGCAGTGGCAACTAACGCGGGGCAGATTAAGACAGGCGCACCGAACCGCACCGACCGCGTAGCTAAGTATAACCAACTGCTGAGAATTGAAGATGAACTTATGGGGCAGGGCAAATACGAAGGACTAGCAGCGTTTTATAACTTAAAGTAACAATACAAGCAAGCCCCCTCTCTGAAAGAGAGGGGCTTGCTTAAGCTCTTTACCTATAGTTTGCCATATAGGTTACATTTTTATATGCATTCATCACAGCTGATGCTATGTATGCGGGCATTTGTTGTGGCTGCGGGACATTGTTGCTACGCACAGATGCAACTGGTGCGATAGCATCCTCACCTAGCTCTTCAACAAGCTCCACTTCGGAGCGTTCAGCCACTGCATTATCAAGTGAGCGTTGAACGTCTCTCAATGCGCCGGTAGCAATACCTAGATTTGCCATACTCTTTGACATATCAGCTAGTCTGCCCGGTTCTTGCAACTTCTCAACAGCTTTGCCAACGATTTCCTTTGCATTAGATAGCAACTCAAGTGCACTGTCAATCTTCTTTACTGATTCTTCAGCTGCTTCAGGTGAGCGAACGTCAATATCATCAACACCAAGCGTCTTGGCATCAAGAGATATTTTAACTCCACTTTGAGCTTCAATCTGCTTAGATAACTTCTCAGCCGCTTTGTTAATATCGCCCTTTATAGAGTCAATCTCAACTTGCAGTTGCTCTCTGTCCTCAGTAGTCAACTCCTTGTCAGCAACAGTAGCAAGGCGTTCACCTATGTCTTCTACCTTAGCAGCGATATCATCTAACCCACTGTCAAGCGCACCTACGCTCTCGCTAGTGTTCGTAATATCATCTACTAAGCTTTGCGACGTAGAAGTCAGAGCTGTCTCATTTCTTTCCATCGCTGCAAGGGCAGACATAACGGTTTCAGAGAGACTTACACTATCAGTAGGTTCTACTGGTTTTAACGACTGCAATGCATGCGCTAAATTGCTTACGTTATACGCCTGCAACTCCTCAGAAGCTTTGAGAGACTTATTGGCAGAATAACTAGAATACAGTGACGATAGAGGAGACGCACCTCCACCAAACCCAGAAACGGAAAAGTTCATACAACACCTCCAAACACAATAATAATTGAAGTATTATATTTGCTATATCCGTCTTGTTGACATAATAAGACAAATTTTTATCACACCTACAATAGCATAAATTTGGAAATAGTCAACATAAATTTTAAGAAATTTATCATATTGTTTAGTTCTACCGTAGCCATTCACTTATCCGTGTCTATACTCAACACCGAACGAGCCTTTCGGAAAACTCCACTTTTTAACCACCCTGTCCGCCGATAACACCTTGCACGTGCCACACTCAAAACAGCCCGCATAATCAAACGTTAAGACCCCCTCGCTATACTTGTATAGCCCAGCGGGACACGCCCTAGTAAGGAGCTTTATATCACTTTCGCTGGCTCCCTTGTTCACCTCTATATGAGCGTAGCCCTCATCCACATGAAATTTATCTATCCCTAATTTTTCATCAATAGTCATACTCATAATGACCGAACCCCCTTTATAGCGTCGCCGACAATATTTAATACCCCTACCTTATTTGCAGCAGAAAGGAGCTTTGAAACCAGCGAACGCGGCTTGCTGCCATTCATCACAAATAAATCAGCCAACAGCCCGTCTATCATTTCAGGATATTCGCCAAATATACGATGATTTTCCATAAAACTTGGGAAGTTTGAATAGTGTTTCATATCAGCGAGCACCCCTTCAGCCTCTAAATTACCCTTATAGCCGTCAAGCGCATTGATATCAGATAGATTATCTCTTGCCGCTACTATTGTTTTAGCGGCAGCGATAGCAGATGAAACAGCAAGGTCCATCCCACGTATAGTATAACCCAAATTCATAACAAACCCTGCGGCATCCCCAACAGCAAGCACGCCACTACCAGACGGCTTCGCCAGCGCACTAAAGCCCGCCTCAGCTACTAGATGTCCAGAATACTCCAACAACTTTCCTCCGTTTATGAGCGGAGCAATAACGGAGTGCCTCTTAAAGTTTTCAAGCATATCGTTTATAGATAGTTCAGTCTCATTAAATTCAGATAATGTGACAACTACACCTATTGATATACTATCCTTGTTAGTGTAGATTAGCCCGCCACCAATTTTACCACCAGAGGGATAGCCGGCACATAGCCAAGACAGCCCCTCACCGCTTGCCACATTAAACCTGTCCTCTATAGTCTTTGCCCCAAGCTCTATAAGCTCTTTTACCCCAACAGCTATTTCGCTAGGTTTAATCGGTTTTGTCCGCAACCCCGCACGTTCCATTAACTGTGAATTCGCTCCATCTGCCAGCACAACAACATCTGCAAGTATTTCATCCCCGCCAGCTATTATGCCACAAACTTTGCCGTCGTTTATAATTAAATCTTCCACAAGCATACCTGCAATATGCATCGCTCCAGCGGCTTCAGCCTGCTGGCAGAGCCAACGGTCAAACGATGCACGCAATACAGTATATGAATCACTGCCATTCTGTTTCAAAGCATCGCTTAAATATTCAATGGTTGTAGCAGACTTTTCAGTCATCATAGATATACGCTCACGCACAACGCGCCTTTCAACGGGAGCAACACTAGCAAAATCAGGGATTACCCGCTCAAGGCTATAGCTATATAGCCTGCCGCCAGTCATATTTTTAGCCCCTGAATAGTTGCCACGCTCAACTAGAACCACCTCCAGCCCCTCACGAGCTAACATTAGTGCCGTAACACAGCCTGCTACGCCACCACCTACAACGATTACATTAAATTTATCAGCCATTATCTACCCCTAAATTTAATTTGCTAACTTCTTCCCGAACTTCAACTGCCTTGCCGCAAGTCATACCCCCCTCACTGCATGCACCGCCTACACAAGCGGGACCCGCTAATGCAAATATAGTAGGCGACTTACCCTTTACTAGCCTTAACATCTGCATCGCAAGCTCGCGTATCTCCCACTGGGCACGATTGCAACAACGCAACTTAAAGAAATGCAGCAACTCACGCGCATTCATGGTGATAACAATCTTCGTCTCGCATGCATTAGGCAACACATAGCGCGCATCTTCTGCGGGGATACCAGAGCTTGCCAGCTCACTATAAAAACTGTTCAAACTGTTCATAAGAGCATCATACTTTGGAGCCAATGAACTGCCCGATATGGACGGAGGAGTAACGTAACTAAAATTATCAAACCTCACATATCGTTGCGACTGCTGAGAATAGCTAGCGAGCCTATGGCGCACAAGCTGGTGCGTAAGCACCCTTGAAACACCCTCTACGCCAAAGCTAAACGATACATGCTCAAAAACAGACTCATGCCCCAGCGAACGAAGCTTACCTAAAAAACCCTTCTGGTCAGATGCCGAAACTTTATCAGACAACTCTGCAATAGAGGCACCAGAGTAGCACAATTTAGCGGCTAGAGCAGCTACAAGCTCACCGCCACTCCACGACAAGATAGCTACATTAAGCATCTGTGGAGACTATTAAACCTTCTTTGTCGCACTCTTGGTAGCAGGCTTCGCCGCTGATTTTGCTGTCTTTGCAACAGGCTTGTCCGCTACAATCTGCTTACCAGCAACCTTAGTGGCAGGCTTTGAAACCTTTGCCTCCTTTGCGTTTTTAGCTGTTTCAGCAGCTGCATACTTGCGCATAAACTTTTCTACGCGACCAGCAGTGTCAACAAACTTTTGTTTGCCCGTAAAGAACGGGTGACAGCTAGAACAGATAGCAATACCAGTTCTATCAGTGGTGGAACGAGTTTTTACCTCTGCCCCGCATGCACACTTAAAAGTAATCTCTTTATAGTCAGGATGAACGCCAGCCCTCATACTCACACTCTCCTTATAAATAACGCGAATTTTGATAATATCGCTATTTTATCGCTTTGTCAAGTCTTGTAATGCAATTACTCCCATACTTGCATTTTTCATACTAGATATTGCCCCCAATATTGCCTTTGCAGTATCCATTGAGGTAAGACAGGCGATGGCATGCTCAACCGCGGCACGGCG
The DNA here is from genome assembly GCA_025997275.1 of Deferribacterales bacterium. Taxonomy (GTDB): domain Bacteria; phylum Chrysiogenota; class Deferribacteres; order Deferribacterales; family JAISNW01; genus BNUJ01. Next base: position 4,415 of record BNUJ01000009.1, on the reverse strand, counting down.
TATCTTAAAGCCATCATGCGCAGGGGTTGCCTTCTGGGTAAGCGTATTTACTACCATATTTATATCGCCGTGCTTTATCTCGTCTATAATATTCGGCTCCCCCTCACTCACCTTGCGAACTGTCCGCACTTGCAAGCCGTTGCCAGATAAAAATGTAGCTGTGCCTCCGGTCGCCACAATGTCATATCCTAAATCAGCAAAACCTTTAGCTACGGGCAGTGCCTCATCCTTATCTATATCAGCTATAGTAAATAATATAGCACCACGTGCAGGGATATTGATACCGCTAGCCTGACACGCCTTATAGAACGCATGGGCAAACACCTTGTCCGTTCCCATCACTTCGCCTGTGGACTTCATCTCTGGACCTAGTGCCACATCTACGTTGTGCATCTTGGCAAATGAAAATACAGGTGCTTTCACCGCATAATGGCTGGAAAATGGCAATAATCCGCCAACATAGCCAACATCCTTTAATGATTTCCCGACAGCCACTTGCGTGGCTATACACACCATAGGCACATCTGTTACTTTGCTCAAAAATGGCACCGTTCTGCTAGAACGCGGATTCACCTCTATAACATAAACTTCGCCACTTGCTACAACATACTGAATATTCAACATACCCTTTATTTCAAGTTTCAGTGCAAGACGGGTGGTGTAGTCAACAATAATATCTATCGCTTTCTTATCTAACGTGATAGGCGGATAGACCGCTATGCTATCGCCAGAATGAACGCCCGCCCGTTCTATATGCTCCATTATACCGGGGATTAAAACCTGCTCCCCATCACAGATAGCATCAACTTCAACCTCAGTGCCACGCATATAGTGGTCAACAAACACTGGATGTTCCTTAGAAGCACTAATCGCACTGGTCATATAATGCCGTAAATCGCCCTCTTCATAAACTATCTCCATAGCTCTGCCGCCTAACACATAAGACGGACGCACCATCACAGGATAGCCTACTCTGTTTGCAGCCTTTACAGCCCCATCAATATCGTGAACGGTGAAACCTTTCGGACGAGGGATGTTTAGCTGCGTGAGCATTGCATCAAAACGCTCCCTATCTTCAGCCATATCAATGCTATCTACGCTTGAGCCTAATATATTCACTCCTAGCAAATCAAGGGGGGCGGCAAGGTTAATAGCGGTCTGCCCACCAAACTGCACTAGTATGCCATCAGGCGATTCCTTTTCTACTACATTCAATACGTCTTCAACGGTAAGCGGCTCAAAGTATAGCTTGTCCGAAATATCAAAGTCCGTGCTGACTGTCTCAGGGTTATTATTTATGATAATAGTTTCATAGCCAAGCTCTTTTAGCGCCCATACCGAATGAACTGAACAATAGTCAAACTCTATCCCCTGCCCTATTCGTATCGGACCTGAACCTATAACAACAGCTTTCCTGTTAGTGCTCACAGCCACTTCATCCTCACTCTCATAAGTAGAGTAGTAGTATGGCGTGCTTGCCTCAAACTCGGCAGCACACGTATCAACCATTTTATATACAGGCATTATCCCCCGCTCTTTCCGTTCAGCACGAATTTCAGGCATAGTTCTGCCTGAAAGTTTTGCTATAACCGCATCGGCAAAGCCCATCCTCTTGGCGTTGAGCAAAACCTCGCTACTAAAGTGGTCACAGAGCTGTTTTTCCATAGCGATAATATTAGATATTTTATTCAAGAAAAATTCATCTATATGGGTAGTTGCATGCACCTCATGCACATCAATACCCGCACGCATAGCAGCTGCAACTATAAATATACGTTCGTCTGTAGTCTCTTTCAACTTAACGCGCAAATCTTTATATGATAGCAAATCAATATCGGGTTTCCATATATGATTAGTCCCTATCTCTAACGAGCGGACAGACTTCAACAACGCCGCCTCTATAGAGCGGTCTATCGCCATTACCTCGCCCGTTGCTTTCATCTGCGTGCCGAGCGTTCTATCGGCTTTGTCAAATTTATCAAATGGCCAGCGCGGAAACTTCACGACTACATAATCAAGCGCAGGCTCAAACGCTGCCTTTGTTTTGCCAGTTATAGCATTTTCTATCTCGTCTAAATGGTAGCCGATAGCTATTTTAGCGGCAACCTTAGCTATGGGATAGCCCGTAGCTTTTGATGCTAACGCTGATGAACGGCTTACGCGTGGGTTGACCTCTATAACGTAATATTGGTCTGAAAGGGTATCTAGCGCATACTGAACATTACAACCACCCTCTACCCCCAGCGCACGGATAATACGAATAGATGCACTCCTCAACATCATAAGCTCTTTGTCTGACAACGTCTGCGCAGGTGCCACCACTATGCTGTCGCCAGTGTGGACACCCACAGGGTCTATATTTTCCATACTGCATATAGTTACGCAGTTGTCTGTGGCATCCCGTATAACCTCGTATTCTATCTCTTTCCAGCCTGCAACGCTACGCTCTATAAGTGCTTGTCCTATGATACTATACTTTAAGCCCATATTGGCAATAGTTTCAAGTTCTTGCTCGTTTGTCGCTATCCCACCGCCAGTGCCACCGAGCGTATATGCTGGGCGCACAATCAGCGGAAAACCCACATTAGCTGCAAACTTGAGTGCTTCCTCAATGCTACTGACTATCGTGCTGACGGGGATAGGCTCCCCTATCTCTTGCATTGTTTTCTTAAATAATTCTCTGTCTTCAGCCTTCTGAATACTCTCTATAGGGGTGCCTAGCAACTTAACGCCATATTTATCAAGCGTGCCACGCTTTGACAGCTCAACAGCCATATTTAAGCCTGTCTGTCCGCCGAGCGTAGCGAGCAATCCATCAGGTCTTTCCATTTCAATAATAGTTTCCAAGAAATTTGGCGTTAAAGGTTCAATATATACGCGGTCTGCGATGTCTTTATCGGTCATAATGGTAGCAGGGTTGCTGTTGACAAGCACCACCTGCACCCCCTCTTCCCTGAGAGCACGACAGGCTTGCGTCCCTGCATAGTCAAATTCGGCTGCTTGCCCTATCACGATAGGACCAGAGCCTATTACCATCACTTTCTTAACATCTTGTCTTTTAGGCATACCAATCTTTTTATACTAAACAATAAAAGAATGTTTGTCAACGTGCCTCCGGAAAAATGAATGTTTAACTTGAACAAGTCTAATATTATGAGCTATCATTCAAGGACATCAAAAATGAAGAGCATACAAATATGAAACGCATAGCTATTTTTATGTGTAATGCCACAGTTAAAATGCCCCTATTTAGGTGTTAAAGGTATGCTGTTTTTCCGTATAAAAAATATATGAGGGGCATTTTAACTTGTGGAATTACATTCTAAAAATTACCCTTGACACGTTATCACGATACGGGTATAAAGGTGTCTATCGTAGGATATGAGCAGTATATATATCTTATCCAAACTGGTTGGAGGGGTTTAGTTTATGCGTGGGTCTAGGCTATGTATTTATGGGCGTTTTAGCATGCGTTCATTTGCGTATAGGCTTTTAACTTGTTATTTAATTGCCAACTTCATATTTTATCCTATTTATCCTGTATTTGCTGCTGATTTACTACCTGATGAGGCATTTGGTATGGACTAACCTAATGAGGACAAATAGTATGCTAAAACATGTTTGCGGACGCTTTGTTGCAGTAGTTTTGGTAACTACTGCGCTTTCTGGCTGTGGTGCGTCTAGTGAATCCGTGAGTATAGAAAATGAAATTGACGGAGTATCTGTTACAGCCGGAATTCAAACGAGAAGTGGATTTTCAATTAACGGGGTGACGTTTAGACAGGGACCGGATAAACTTTCTGATATAAATATTTCTACCAAGAATTTTTTTTTTAATTTTCGTTTACCTTTAGGAGTTGCTTTTCTTGATGTAGGTACTGGGGGAAAATGCCAATTTAGCGACAATAGGTTAATAAAGGTAAAGTTGTTCAGTGAGTATGATGGCAGTAAGGCTACGTCATATATTACGCTAGAGGGTGGCACAAAGATTGAAGGCAAGCTTGTAGCGGATAAGGATATAGGGCTAATTAATAAGATTTTTATGGTAAAATCCTATGTCACTGAGCTGGAATATTATTTCCCAATGTCTTGTGCGGATAGACATCAAGCCGTTTTTACGATAGAGGGTATAACTAAGAACAATCAGCCAATACCGCCAATAAGCATGAGGATGATAGATTTTATAAATTCGGATAGTGGTAGAATTTTTGTTAGGAGCTACAGGCAGTATTAACACGTTAAGCAAGTATGAGGTTAAGAATGACTACTGGGCAATTTTGATATGGACTAACCTAAAGGAGTATTTGTGTTCAAACGATATTTATTGATTTTTGTGGTGTTATTGCAATTTGGCTGTGCTTTTCGCACGGTCAGTCTACCTGCTGATGTAATATACATAAATGAAGACCTAAAGG
>BNUJ01000008.1 GCA_025997275.1 Deferribacterales bacterium | reverse complement strand
TTCTATATTATAATATAGTTTGATTATTATCGCATTGTAAGTTGTGAATGATGTTTATGCTATTGTTATTAATTTTTAAGGAGTTTTTTATGAGTAGTGTAGGTTCTGTAAAGTGGTTTAACAACACGAAAGGGTATGGATTTTTAACTGATGATGCGGGTAAGGATGTGTTTGTTCACTATTCAGCCATATCAATGGATGGCTATAAGAGTTTGCAACAAGGTGACCCTGTGAAGTTTGACGTCATTCAAGGGGAGAAGGGACCGCAAGCTGTAAACGTTACAAGACCTTAAAACTTAAACTTACCCAGTCTGCGTGTATTATAGACTATAAAGTGCGGGTTTTCCAGCCCGTTAGTGTTGTAGGCTAGCTCCTGTCTGCTATTCCAAGCGAGGACTTTTGCCCCTGCCCCCTTAGCTATGATATGCCCAGCGGCGGTGTCCCAGAACATTGTCCTGCCAGCACGAATATATGCGTCTGCACTTCCCTCAGCTACCATACAAAATTTTATTGAGCTACCCATCCGCTTGAACCCTATGCGTGCATCCGTTTGCTCCATTAACGCTGTTCTCAATTTATCAGGCGAACCGCCCCCACTATATAAATGACTTGTCACGATTGTAATGTCTGTGCTGTTATAATACGCCAACGGCAACCGTTCAAAGCTGTTATCACTGGCTACCTTGTAAGAACCTATCTTTTCGCCTCCGATATACAATAAATCTAGTGCAGGGGCATAGATAACGCCCAGAGTGGGCTTGCCAGCCTCAACCAGTGCAATGTTGACGCTGAACTCAGGCGAATCTTTTATGAACTCTTTTGTGCCGTCAAGTGGGTCTATGCACCAATATTTAGGCAGATTAGTCATATCAAATCTGCTATTGTCATCCTCTTCACCGATGCACGGCGTTATGGGGTCAAGCTGAGCTAACCGTTCAAATATGCAACGCTCAGCCGCCTTGTCAGCTTCAGTTACGGGTGTGCCATCCTTTTTGCGTTCTACAGCTGCATTATGGCTAAAATACTGCATAGTGATGTCCCCTGCCTCACGCGCAATATCAGCTAGCTTAAATAGTATATCCATATCAGCCATTATTCTTTTTCGGCTGGAAACTAGCCGCTAGTTTTGGGGCATCTAGTAGCCCCACCGACAGCACAAACCTGAACGCTTCGTTAGTGCCAACATCTAGCTCAATACATTCAGCCACCGGAACTATAACCACAAAGCCTGATGTAGGGTTAGGTGCAGTCGGCACAAACACGTTATAAGATTCCTTGCCGAGTGCCTCGTTGAATAGCCGCTGAGACGAGCGCACCACAAAACCAATGCTGTTTAGGTTGCTAGAGGGGAACTTGACTAGCACCACCTTTTCAAAGTTATTAGATGAACCAAAAGAATCAAACATCTGCTTTATGCTGCTATAAATAGTTTTAACTAATGGAATTCGTGTAATAACTACATCTATTAGTTTTGCTAACCGCTTGCCTATATAGACCCGCATAAACAAGCCCACTAGGAATATAAATATTACAACAAACAAGAGAGTGAATACTCCAAGCACCCTTTCGGATAGTTGCGCCCCGAATTTGCTAGCTATGCTGCTGAATAGTGGTAATAGATTAGACGTAACAAGCCCATATAGAAAATCCAATATATACAGCGTTAGCAACAATGGCAATACGGCTAAGCAGCCCGTTATAAATATCTTATAGATTATATTCTCTTTTTGCGTTCCTTTTTCATTCTTATCAGCCATAATATTCTCCCTCTGTGTTTCCTTTATTGTTTATCTAGCATTCTATACTGCAACGATTCGCTCACGTGTGCAGGTTCAACGCTGGCACTGTCCGCCAAGTCAGCTATCGTTCTGCTTATTTTTAATACCTTGTTATATGCTCTAGCTGACAGGTTAAACTTCGCCGCTGCATTTATCGCAAGCTTTTTAGCCCCATCGTCAATGTTCAAGCATTCTTGCATCACTCGTTCACTCATCTGTGAGTTAAAGTGTATGTCCATACCAGCAAAGCGATTTGATTGTATTTTATGTGCTCGCACCACACGCTTCAGTATATCTTGTGAGCTTTCTCCGCATTTATCGTCATCAAGTGCTGACACTTCCACGCTTGCTACATGCACCTGCAAATCTATCCTATCTAGCAATGGTCCTGACAGTCTTGCGCGGTAGCGTTCTATTGACTGCTCGCTACAGACGCACTTCTTCTTAGCATCACCATAATAACCGCACGGACACGGGTTGCAAGCGGCAACCAGCATAAACTGCGCAGGATATGAAACAGTTCTACCCGCCCTAGCTATCGTCACTTTGCCGTCCTCTAGCGGTTGGCGCAGCACCTCTAACACGCTCCTATTAAACTCCAACATCTCATCTAAAAATAAGACACCATTGGTGGCGATACTTACATGTCCGGGCATAGCCTTAGCTCCGCCTCCGATGATAGCTACATTGCTAGCCGTATGGTGCGGAGCTATAAACGGACGTTCATGCACAAGGCTACCCTTCACACGCAACAGCCCCGCTATAGAGTGCACCTTTGTAGTGAGCAGTGCTTCATCTAGTGTCATGGGGGGCAATATTGTAGGTATCCTGCTTGCAAGCATTGTCTTGCCACTACCGGGCGTGCCCATCATTATTATATTATGCATACCGGCTGATGCGATTTCCGCCGCCCTGCGCGCAGCATATTGTCCCTTAATCTCGGAAAAGTCTGCACTATAGCGACTACCCAAAGTGTCAAATAAGCTGTCATTGCTAGTTCGCTTGTGTGGTTCGCACTTCAGCTCACCTTGCAAAAACTGCACAACTCCCGTCAGGTGTTTGAATGGGTAAACGTTAAGTTCTGGCGTTAATACCGCCTCATCTGCATTATCAAGTGGCAATATAACACGCTTAAAACCATTATCTTTAGCCCATGAGCAGATACATAGCACCCCTGCTACCCCGCGCAATGCACCGTCAAGTGATAGTTCGCCCACTATGAGCGTTGATTCAAGGTTGTATTTCTCAGGCTCAAGGGCGGCTAGTAGTCCTATTGCAATTGGCAAGTCAAAATGACTCCCTTCTTTCTTTATATCAGCGGGTGCAAGGTTGACTACAATAGGGCGGTCAAAGACATTTAAGCCGATATTTTTTAGAGCGGAGCGGACGCGTTCCTTGCCTTCCTTGACGGCAGCCTCAGCAAGCCCCACCACAGCAAACGAGGGGAAGCCGCTGCCACCCATATCAGCTTCTACTGATACACCTATAGCCTCTATTCCGTGCAGGTGGGCACTAGCCACCTTTGCAAACACAGAGAACTCCTACTTAAAGCTATTTAGCTGATACACCTTCACACCCGGTTCGCTGGGGTTTTCCAGTATATCATACACTACTGAAAATGTTGTCTTGCCTGTCTTAACTTGCTTTTCAAGTAAATCAATATCGCTATCAGGGCAATACATATAAAGCGTTTCAGCCTTCACGTTAAAAGCGCATAGTCCAGACCTCATAGTATCTTCGCTCAAATACGTGGCATTTGCAGTCTTTGTTTCAGTCGTTTCAAAACCAGACATATCTTCAGCGGTGTCAAGGCTCATCATCAGTAGGTCTGAACGCAACGATTCGCTCGCCTGTATCACCCAACGCTTGCCAGCTTTATCATCAAGCTTAACAAGCGGGAATGTAATATGTATTGATTTTCGTGGAGCATCACTAGCAGAGATTGCTTTTAGCATATCGTTATTTAGCTGGTCTTGTGGCACAGATTTTATATCAAGCCCTTCAGTTTGAATGCGGTTCATTAAATCTTCTAAAAACTTATTGACAATAACAAACATATCTACAGCGGACACATCAGCTGTTGCGATAGCGACATTGCCCTCCTCTTGCCTTACCGTTATGTTATCTGCAATGAGGGTGGCAAAGTATTTGCTAAACAACTTCTTATCTTCGTCAGACACATCAAATAGTGGTTTGTCGGTATATTTAACTGTCTTGTCAACATTTCCCTTTTTTAATGTGCTAAAAAAGTCGTTGACGGTGGCATCTGGCGTATAGACACTGCCGTTGCTAGACGTCAAAACGGCAATTATAGCTATTATCGCAACCACAGCACCCGCTACGAACGGTTTATTAGCCTTTATCAGCTCAGTAAATTTGTTCATTACGTTCTCCTATTTATCCTCAATGCGCGGGAACAGCGCGACTAGTTCGCCAATCTTTACCCCAGACTTTAACAAACCTGTCTCTGCCAGTGCTTGTTCATCTGCCAGCGCCACGTTTTCGCTGATATTCAGCTGACGGCGCATTTTAACTGCACTATCAGGCATAAACGGAGATACCATGTGCGACAACACTCGCAGACTATCGGCTAGCGTGTATAGCACGGTGCCTAATCTTGCATGTTTTGACTCATCTTTAGCTAGCACCCACGGCTGCATCTCATCAACGTATTTATTCAGCCTGCCGATGAGTGCCCACACGCTAGTCAATACCTTGTTAAAAGCCACTTCGTTGAAATGCTCGTGATATTCCCTTGCGGTGTCTGCTATCAGCTTTTGAATTTCACGTTCAGGTGCGGTCGCCTCGCCCGCATCTGGCAGGATACCGCCGAAATAGCGGTTCACCATGCCAAGCGAACGAGAAAGTAAATTGCCTAAATCGTTTGCCAAATCGCTGTTGATACGCCCCTTTAACGCCTTAAATGAGAAATCGCCGTCTAATCCAAAGCTAACCTCGCGTAGCAGAAAGTAGCGAACGGCATCTACGCCATAGTCCTCTATTAACTTAAAAGGTTCTACAACATTACCAAGCCGTTTAGACATCTTCTTGCCTTCAACAGTCCACCAGCCGTGTGCGAATACTGTTTTGGGCGGTTCAATCCCTATAGACATCAGCATAGTAGGCCAATAGACCGTGTGGAATCGCACAATATCTTTACCTACCATGTGGAACGCCGATGACCAATATTTGTTAAAATCTTTATCGTCAGCCATTGAATATCCCAGCCCCGATATATAGCTGATAAGTGCGTCTATCCATACATATATTACGTGTTTTTCGTTCCCTGGCACAGGCACACCCCATGTAAGGCTAGTTCTGCTGACAGATAAATCTTTCAGCCCCTCTTTTATAAACGACACTACCTCGTTTTTGCGATATTCAGGCATAATAAAGCGCGGATTGTCCTCAATATGTTTTAATAATCTATCTTGGTATTTTGACATCTTAAAGAAATATGTTGGTTCCTTTGCCATAATAGTTTTGCCACCGCAGTCGGGGCATAGGTGCTCTTCGCCAAGCTGTGTCTCCGTCCAGAACGCCTCGCAGGGTGTGCAATACCAGCCCTCGTATTCGCCTAGATATATATCGCCAGCATCTTGCATCTTCTTAAACACCGCCTGCACTACATCAGCATGTCGCTCATCAGTCGTGCGAACAAAGCCCTTTATATCGGCGTTTATTGTTTTGATAAGGTTTCTGAAATGCACGTTAACCTTATCTGCTAGTTCTATGGGTTTTAGCCCCGTTGTTTCAGCTGCGTTGGCAATCTTTTGCCCATGCTCATCCGTGCCTGTCAGCATAAAGGCATCGTAGCCACACATCTTTTTATAGCGTGCAAGCGTATCAACAGCTATGGATGTGTAGGTATGCCCTATATGGGGGACATCGTTCACGTAGTAGATAGGTGTTGTGATGTAAAAATTTCTTTCACTCATAGGTCTCCCTCCGCACTGTTTTCAACCGCTATGTTTTCAATGCTGATTAAATCGCCGTCATCACCCTCTAGCATACTGCCACCGCAACCCTCGCAACCTTTTTCATATACTAGACAGCACATCAGCCTGCCGCATATACCGGAAATTTTGGTTGGGTTGGTGCTGGCTTTCTGCCCTTTGGCGGTTTTTATTGAGATATTATCAAACTTGCGTAAAAATGCAGCACAGCAAAGCTCCCTGCCACAGATGCCGAAACCGCCGAGTATCTTGGTAGCATCTCTAACACCTATCTGGCGCATTTCTATACGCGTGCGATAGACTCTGGCAAGGTCGCGGACTAGCTGGCGGAAGTCAACCCGCCCATCTGCAGTGTAATAAAACGTGAGTTTGCTTTTATCAAGCGAATATTCGGAGAGCACTAATTTTAGAGATAATCCGTAGCTTTCGGCATATTCGTGGCACACGCCCATCGCTTTAAGTTCCTCTTCACGGTAAGACTTTTTCTTAGCAATGTCATCAGGGGTGGCTAGCCTCAAGAGACGTTTCATATCCCGTGTGTCTTCCACCTCTATCTGACGAGCGGGATATACAACCTGTGCAAGGTCTTCCCCCTTCTCTGCCTCTATAACCACCCAATCATTCGCCTTTTCATTAAGCTCGCCAGCTAGAAAGTCATAAACCTTTCCAGCGCGTTTGAATTTGACACCCGTTGCGTTGACTGACTTCATAACACCCCTAACATAAATATAAGTCGGTATTATAACCCATTTTTTACGATAAGGCAAAATTTATCCGCTATTTTCTACTTTAGCGTCAACCACTACTATTTTTTGTTGCTTTTATCGCTGTGAGGTTATAGTATTAGCATATAATATTTTTATGGAGGACTGGCTATGAAAAAACTTCTAGTTGTGACTATTTTGGCAACATTCTGTAGTGTGGCACTCGCTATAGATAAAGGCAACACTGGGTGCGGGCTTGGGTATATGCTATGGGCTGACTCTCCTAATAGCAAACTCAAGCAACTACTTGCTACATCTACTAATGCCACATCTACTAACCAATCAACGGGGATTACGCTTGATGTTCGTGCTTTTGGTTGCTCTTACACCCCTCGTGTTGTATCTAATGAGATGTCGCAATTCGTTCAAACTAATATGGACGGCATAATGCGCGATGTGGCTGTTGGTCATGGCGAGACTATTGACGCAATGGCTAAGCTGTTAAATGTTAAGGACGGCGTTGCACTGGGTGGTAAGCTGCAAAAGAACTTTAGCGTTATATTCCCATCTTCTGATGTAGAGTATGCGTATGTTGCTGATACGATATTTATTATAAGCAACAGCTAGTATTAAGTAATCAATGGGTACACACGTAGCTCAGCAGTTGAAAGTTAAAGTTGCGTGTGTGCCTCTTGTCTGTATTTTCGCCCTACTGTTGCTATTTCCTAGTCTAGCATATAGTCAGAACCAAACATTACTAACGTTGTCTGGCGACCCATACTGGGAGACTCTCTTGCACTATAAGCGAGGTTGGTTCACGGGCTACCGCAGTTTGATAGACGACTCCGCATTCTTTTTAGCTAAAAATGGTCAACGTGATAGACATGCGGAGCTTGAAGCTACAATAGCGGCTATATTAGACCCTGATGTTGCTAAGGGGGATGACCATGCTCAGTGCAGGTTCCCTGCTAGAACGCGCTGGCTCACGGACAAAATGCCTGAACTAAAGACTAAACTACCAAAGGTCAGTTGTCCTAAATACGATGAAGCCTATAAAGTAATATCACCAACAGTTGCATCGTTAGTGTTCCCCTCTACCAATATGTCTGGACCAGCATCAATGTTCGGGCATACTATGTTACGGCTTGAGCGGGATAATACATCGCCGTTGTTGGGCTATGCGATTACTTATGCTGCTGATGCAACTGACGCTGGTGTTGCTAAATATATTGTGTATGGGTTGTTTGGCGGCTTTGATGGGGTGTATTCTGTCAAGCCATACTCAGCTAAATTAACCGAATACTCCGCCATTGAGTTGCGCGATGTGTGGGAATATCGCCTGAAACTAAGTCCTGCAGAGGTTCAGCAGATGTATGCCCATATATGGGAGATGAGTCTCGTCAAATCGGACTATTATTTCTTTGATGAGAATTGCTCTTACAACCTATTATTTCTGGCAGAAGCTGCCAGAGAGGGCATCCACCTGACAGACGGCTATATAACAGTAGTGCCGATTGATACGGTCAAGGATATTAGGCGGGCGGGGTTGATTGATTCCACTCAACTGCGCCCCTCACGGATAACGACTATTCAAGCTATAGCTGGAGCTATCCCCGCCTCATCTGTGGCTCTGGCAGAGAAAATTGCTAACAAGGACACCTCTGCTACTATAAATGATATGTTTAATGATAACTGCAGCGATATTGAACGTGCCGATATATTGAACCTAGCTTATGAATTGGTAATGTATAACTCACATAGTGGCGGACTTAGCCCAGAGGAGTTGCGGCAATACCAAAATAAGTTGTTTGCCATATCAAGTGCCATAGCAAGGCTACCCGTCAGGGGCACTGCTTGGAATGTCTCGCAGCTAGAAGTGTCGCCTGATATGGGGCACGACAGCAAGCGAGTGTCTATCGGTGCAGGTTATGGTGGGGACAGTCCATACATATCAACAAATTTTAGAGCTTCTTATCATTCACCAGATGATAATGAAGCGGGCTACCGACTAGGGGTATATATAACGTTGGGAGAGTTATCGCTACGCTACTATACGGAGAAAGAGCATTTTAGTCTTAATAAATTCGCCGTGTTAGATGTTCTGAACCTATATCCACTGAAACATTTTCAGCGTGGATTCTCATGGGGGCTATCGGCGGGGGTGCGCGATAGCTCTATAAAGGCGGAGGAGAGTGAATATGCAGCTTATTGGAACTTGGGTGGCGGGTTCAGCATTCAACTATCTAATGCTATAATCTGGGCGTTTGCTTATGCTGAGCTGGCAAGCGACAATAGTTCTAGCGGTGTCTTATTTGGCAGTGGCGGACGGCTTGGCGTTATAGCTCCAATAACAGACAACTTCAAGCTGATGATAGATGGCAGGCACTTGACATATACCGATAGTTCGGAACATTCCGAGAGCAATATCACCGCAAAGCTGGCAATCTACCCCGCTATAAACCATGCACTAGTATTTGATGCAAACTACACCAATCGCAAATTCAAAGACACGCACGAGGACGACACGTCAGCGGGGCTGACCTACAGCTACTTCTTTTGAGATTGGCTATTCTAGTGATTATTGACAACCTATCCCGCGTGTGCTACTATAATTCCCGTTGCAGTTTATGGCTCGTTCACTAGGGGGGTGTTTATGCAACGTTTATGTTATTTGCTTATTGTTAGTTTTCTAGTGTTATTTTATCCATCGTTAATTTTTGCGCAGAGCACGGGCGACAATGGCTACCGGTCTGATGGATATGACAAAAATGCTGACGGTTTTGAAGAATACGACAAGGAAGCGGTTGATGATAGGATGCGGCGGCAATGGGAATGGGAGAATGCTGAGAGGCAGAGGGAGCTTATAGATAGGCAAGCGTTCGCTCAACGGGGCAAAGAAAGTATCCGTGATTCTGTAGGCAGAACGCATATGTATTTAGGAGTTGGCGTGGGCGGAGATATGGGCGGTCCAAAATCTTTAGGATTTGAGCACTATTGGACTGCATACCTCGGACTAGAAGTTGTTGCGAGGTATATAAGCGATTGGTATAGTATTACGAAATTTGAGTCAGAGAGCTATGGTGGCGATGCAAACATACTATTAAAACAGCCGTTTGGCGATGGTGGTAGCGAGTTCTTTATCTCAGGTGGCTATGGGCATTATAACACAACGAAAGCTGAGTATTATGGCATTTTAGACCACGCCTCTGCCACCAAAGATTCCGGATATGGAATATTTGGCATGGGACTTAACTTCCACAGTGCGGGTAGCTTTGTTAGTGTTAGGTATAAATATTATAAATCGCTGGACAATCCAGAGATAAAAGTTGAATGGACTACTAGGGATTATGATACTACAATTTGGGCTTGGGTAACTAACCACCATGAAAAAGTCTTTAAGATAGAGGATTTCAGCACAGTTGAGTTTGTAGTTGGCATAAGGTGGCATTAGTTTGACAAATTGTTAATAGTCTGTTATATTCTCCATAAAAATATTTTTATGGGAGATACAATGAAAAGGGTAACAGTTTTCGCGCTAGTATTTGCGCTAATACTTTCGGTTTCCGCCTTTGCTGAGGATAGGATTGCCATCGTTGATATAGTGCTATGTATGTCTAAATCAACTGCAGCTCAGCGTGCGCAAGACGAACTAAAGGCTTATGAAAATGAGCGCAATACTAAGTTCAAGAAGTTGCAAGACGAACAAGCAAAGAAAGAGGGTGATTTTCAGAAAACAGCGGGTGCTCTATCAGAGGTTGCTAGGAAAGCGCGCATAGATGAGCTTACTAAGGGCAGAGCTGGTCTTGAAGCTACTTTCCGTCAATATTCTGCTGAGGTTCAGAAGAAAGAGCAGGAACTTACGGCTAAAATTCAGAAAGAGATGCAAAGCTATATAGAGGCTATCGCAAGGGAGCAGAAATACACGTTAGTGTTGCCTGTGCAAGCGATGGTCTACACAGATGGCAGCTATCCTAATATTTCGCAACAAGTTATAGACAGGTATAATAAGGCATCTGGAAAGAAGAGATAAGAGATGACTAGGCTTGATACACTTGCTGCTGGTATAGGTGCAGAGCTTGTCCCCGCTAGTGCGGGCGCAGTGCAGGTGGCAACCCTTTCATTGCCTGAGGAGCAAAAGTCTGACAGCATTTGTGCGCTGAATAAAGTCTCAATGTTAGCTCAAACTGCGGGTGTAGCGGCGGCGTATATTGTGCCGCTGGACTTTCCCGCTACCGATAAACCATTGTTAAAGGCGAAGAACCCTAGACTTGCTATGACACTTGCTATTGATATATTGCATCCAGCTAAACCGCTTATTGGTGACGTATCTAAGCTGGCAAGTGTAGCGGACAGTGCCAAAGTATCGGCTAGTGCTAGGGTAGATGATTTTGCCGTAGTGGGCGAGGGCAGTGTTGTAGGTGATGGGGCGCATATATGTAGCGGGGTTATTGTGGGTGCAAATGTTGTTATAGGCAAGGGTTGCAAGCTATATCCTCATGTGGTTATATATGACAATACTGTTATGGGCGATGGTGTTATTATCCACGCTGGTGCGGTTATAGGTGCGGACGGTTTCGGCTTTGAGTTCACAGGCGCAAATCACAGGAAGATTACCCATATAGGCAATGTGGTTATCGGTAATGGTGTAGAAATAGGTGCAAATAGTGCTATAGACAGGGCTGTTATCGGCAGCACAGTTATTGCTGCTGGCACAAAGATAGATAATATGGTCCACATAGGGCACAATGTGCAGATTGGCAAGAACTGCCTCCTATGTGCACAGGTAGGTATTGCAGGCTCTACTGTAGTAGGCGATTTTGTTACTATGGGCGGGCAGTGTGGTGTAGGCGACCATGCGAATGTTGAATCGGGCACTCAGTTGGCTGCAAAGACGGGCGTTATGAAACATCTATCAAAGGGTGTGTATGGTGGTTTGCCTGCGCGTCCTATCAATGAATGGCTAAAACAGACTGCCCTGATAGGGCAGCTTGGCGATATGAAACGAGAGCTGTCTGCCATTAGAAACAGCATAGGGGAGAAGTAGTTATGGAAATACAATATGACATAAATCTAATAAAAAAGGTCTTGCCACATAGATTCCCATTTTTATTGATTGATAGGGTGCTTGAAATTCGTGAAGGCTATTCTAAGGCGTTAAAGAATGTGACTTTTAACGAAGATTTCTTCAACGGGCATTTCCCTAATGACCCTGTTATGCCCGGTGTTTTGCAAATAGAGGCGTTAGCACAAACATCGTGTTTTTTAGCGTATTATGCACATAAAGACAACTGGAATGACAATGCGCAGGTATTTTTTGCCAGCATTGAGAGTGTGCGTTTCCGCAAGAAAGTTGTTCCGGGCGACCAGCTAATACTTGAGGCACATATTGAGCGGCAAAGGGGGCGTTTCTGGTGGACGCGTGGCACCGCATCGGTAGATGACGAGGTGGTGTGCGAAGCTAGCTTTAGTGCTGTGATTAGTATATAGTAAGATGATTCATTCAACAGCTTATGTAGATAAGACGGCAGAGGTAGCGGCGGATGCCGAGATAGGACAGATGGCTTATGTTGGTCCGCGCTGTATTATACACTCGGGTGTGAAAGTCGGTGCAAAAGCTACCGTTGAAGTTGATACTGAGGTAGGCGAAGGCACTTATGTGTATCCGAATGCACATATCGGTGGCGACCCGCAGGACGTGAGCTATCGCGGCGAGCCTAGCAAGCTAATCATAGGTAAACGTAATAAAATTCGTGAATTTGTCACCATGCACCGCGCCACTAATAAAGAGGACGGCACAACAGTTGTAGGCGATGATAATCTGTTTATGGCGTATGTGTGTATATCTCATGATTGCAAGATAGGCAGCAGAACTATAATGGCAAACTGTGCTACGCTAGCAGGGCACGTGCATGTGGCTGATGATGCGGTAATATCGGGGCTTATAGGTATTCACCAGTTTGTTCATATAGGCGAGCTTGCTATGGTGGCGGCTCTGTCGCGTATCAGCAAGGATGTGCCACCGTATTGCACTGTGCTTCATAATAATATAGTTTCTATGAATACGATAGGGCTGCGCAGGCATGGGGTGGATGAGCATGCTCGTGCGGAGTTGAAGAAAGCATTTGAAATATTTATAGACAAGAATATTCTAGTGAAAGACCTGCCCAGTAGATTTGCAGAGCTAGAACAAACTAGAGAGGTTAAAGTCTTTTCTGATTTTGTAACACAGTCAAAACGTAGCGTTATTAGAAACTTTGGCAGACCGCTAGACCTATGAAAAGGGTTTATGTTTGTGTGCTAGCCACATTCTTAAGTTTCTGTGTGTTTGTGAATGTAGTTTGTGCCCTGTCGTTAATGAATGCTGGTGCTACTCTCAACGTATTTTACATGTCAGCTCGGGCAAGCTCTGTTAAACGGCTTGTGGGACATATACTATTTGAATCTGGATTTTTCCTCAAGGGGGATAGTCCTGATGACATAACGGGCTATCTAAACGAAAGTGCTAAAGAAGTGGGGCTTGAACCAGCTCTGGTGACTGCTTTAGCTAATATGCTTGGCAGGGGACAATACACAATAAGCTACAATGGCGCAGTTGGGATAATGGCGTTGCAACCAGAGGTTATGGGCGATGTTGACCCATTTATTGCGAAAAATAATATAAAGACAGCCATATACTATCTAGCGGCGTTATTAGAGCAGACTAGCGGCGACCTGCCGAGTGCACTAGAAATCTATCTTATGCCTAAAAAGTTATATACTGGGGTTCGCTATGAGGGCACCCGCCAACTAATATCAGATGTAATTGAATGCTATAATGCATCTGCCTGTGGCAGGTAAATTAGCAGGTGAGAAATGTTCCTCTGCCACTTGCGACCAATTTGCCATCAGCGTTATAAATGTTCGCCTCTGCGGTGGATATGCGTTTGCCATATTTGATTGCCTTACCTACAGCCATCAGATTGCCGATAGCTGGGGCTAGGAAGTCCACGCGCAGGTCTATGGTTGGTACGCCTCTGCCTATATAGGTGTATAGCGAAAAGTCAGCGGCTAAGTCTATCAGTCCTGCTACAATCCCGCCATGAGATGAGTGTTTATCAGGGTTGCCGAGCCACTCATCGCGATAGGTTGCTGTCATCTCTACGAAACCTTCGCCTGCGTCTATCACGTTTATGTTCATCCACTGGTGAAAGGGTGCGCCAAGTATTCTTCTTTCAATTTCTTTAGCTAGTTCGTTCATATTTGTGTGTACTGTTTAATTACTTACTTGCTAGGTAAGCGACAACTTCTTTCATAAACTGCGCCACGTTTGGTGCGCTCATAGCCGATATTATATGTTCGTCTCTCATAGCGGGAACGTCTTGCCAGACGGTGCCAGCGTTGACCATATCGTCCTTGATAGCGCGCACCGATGTAGCTTTAACACCTTTTAATATGTTTGCTGATATTGCTACCCAGCCAGCGTGGCAGATGAAAGCGACCATCTTCTTTTGTTCATTTAGTTTGCGGACGATGTCAAGTGCTGCTGTGTCTCGTCTGATGAAGTCAGGTGCGAATCCACCTGGGATAATTACTCCGTCTAGCTTGTCGGCATCAAGAGCTTTGAATGCAACGTCAGATATGGCGATGTAGCCCGCTTTGCTATGGTATTCAGTTTTAGCGGCAGTGCCTGCCACGATAACCTTTGCTCCAGCTTCTTCTAGCCTGATAGTCGGGTATAGAAATTCGCGGTCGTCAAAGTAGTTTTCAATGAACACCGCAATAGTTTTAGATGATAAATCTGTCATGATGCACCCCCTATCTCCCACCATTTTTTGTAGTTGCACAATATTAGTGTATGGCGGGTTGGGTTGTCAAGCTATTAAAATATATGGACGGCGGGGAGGGTTGTAGTAGTCCGACAGGTCTGCTATAATCATGCAAACAGAATTATTGGAGGGCAACTATGTATGCAATGACATTAGACGAAAAGACTAACATAGCTCTGCGCAGTATTGAGTTAAAAAAAGCAGGCAAGAAAGACGAGGCAATGGCACTTTCCAAAACTATTCCTGTCTCACTATCTGTTGCAAAAGCTATGAAAATGGCGTTTGGTGGCGACTATGTAAAGAATAGTGGTTTTAATTTATCAGAAGTAGAGGCAGTATATGGTAAAGAATGGTTTGATAGATAAAATCTTTGATAGTGTAGCTAATATAGATATTGGCAGACAAAATTTAGCAACGTCAGGAAAGACTGAAGCGGGACTTTCTATTCTAACCGATGGCTTACAAAATGCAATATCAGCATATCAAGAGGCTAGAACAAATTGCAACTTAGAGCTGATATGGAGAGCTGAAGCAGCATATCTAGCACATGAAAAAGAAATTTGTGAAGAGACTATCAGAGAAAAAGGCAAAGATATGGCAAATCTACTAATATTGAGTGGGTTAAGCAATATGCTTGTTAAATCTAATGATGCACTACGCTCACTCAATACATTAGAAACAAATCCACAAGACTATGTAAAGGCTGAAACAACGCACCCTACGACTGGCACACCATATCGGGTAAGGAGTGGTGTCCCTAAAGATGCTTTCCATAATGCATGCAACTACAATATTAAGTGCTTACAGCACAGTTTGGCAACGCCCGGAATCAATCAGCCCGAGAAAGAGCTTATGAAACATCGCATTGAAAATCTACAATACGCCAAGATTGAGTATGAAAAACTACAGAAAAAAGCACTAGGATTGCCCGAAACAACCATAAAAAGACGCTAAAAATAGCAAGCTCCCTGCCCGCCTTGCTAGATGCCCAGAAGTCATCGGGCTTTTTTGTGTTTATTCAGTGAATATGGGAGTGTTACTTTGAACGATGTCCACGTGTTGCTGTCGCTCTCAACCGTTACGTTGCCACCATGTGCACGTGCCAGTTTATAGACTATAGATAGTCCTAGTCCGGTTCCCTTTGCTTTAGTAGTCTGAAAGGGCACGAATATCTTATGCCGCATATTTTTCTTAATACCGCAACCATTGTCGTGGACTATAAAGGCAATTTCTTTATCAGTAGCAGTAGAGCGTAGCGTTATTTCGCCACACAGTGGCACAGCCTCTATAGAATTGTTTATTAGGTTCATAGCAATATGCCTGAGCAGGTCTTTATCGCATTCAACTAGATGTTCTTCATCTAGTTCGTTGATAATAGAAATATTTCGCTCTTCCAGCTTATGCCGAAGAAACAACACAACATCATCTACAATATCTGCTAACACGTGTGTCTGTTTCCTTGGGCGAATATCCTTTGTAAATAGCAGAGTGTTTTCCACAGTGTTGTTTATGATGTGTATAGCTTTTATAATATCAGCCGTTAGTTTCTTATGTCCATTGTCCGTAAGCTCCCGCTCTAAAAGTGAGGCGGAGATTTCCATATATCCCAAAGGGTTTCTTATGTCGTGTGCTATCTGCGCTGCCATCTCTCCCATAGTCTGCAGATTTTCATTGCGCTGTGCCTCTATTTCAAGTGCCTTGATTTCCGATATATCATCAACAACAAGCACGGTGCCCTGTTCCAGCTCATCTTTTGAGATAAGCGGTGTAGCACTTACGCGAAAAAACGCATTCTCATACTCAGATTCCACAGCACCGCCACTAGAGAGTGCCAGCTTAAATATTTCTTTCAGCCGTTCTTGTCCAATCTTCTTCCTGATACGTCTGCCCGCGTTATTTTCTAGGGTAATATTTTCGTTAGAATCAAAGACTATAATGGCAGAGCGTGCGCTATTCAGCACGCTGTCAAGTAGTGTTGATTTGTATGAAAGTTCATTTTTTACTCCGTCAACGTAGCCTAACAGCGTAGTGACGGATTGAATCATTGTATGTGTCTGCTCAACCTGCCCGCTAGCGTTGATAAAGGCATTAAAGTCGTCTTTAAGCTGCGACAGGTTGGCTACTGCATAGTTTTTCTTATTTAGCCCTGTTGAGCGTCTCCCTTTTGCCACTTTTCATTCTCCAATTCGCTTTGAGCCATCACCTTATAGGTGGACTCCCCCGGCATCGCCACTATCTGGCGGAAATAATCTACAGCACGGTCGTGTTCGTTCAGGTTTATGAGCGAACGGGCGATATAATACAACGCTTGGGCTTTTTTCTGATTATCCTGCCCATCGTCTTTAGTATTATCAACATAGTATTGCAATGGGGACAGGGCACTGGTGAAGTTATTGCGCTTGTATTCAAGCATCCCCGTTTCTAAATAGACCTCTTCGCAGCCGTCAAAAACATTACCAGAATTGGTAGTAAGTTGTAGATATATATGTCTAAACTCTGCCTCACGTTTCACATCGTCAGTGGTGAGCTTGGCTATATCGTAGCGCATCTTTAGTGCGAGTGGTCTATTGGCGGTGTATTTATCAAGCAGTGCAATTGTATATTCAGGTTTCTTACAGCCTGCAGTTTCCTGCACTATAGTCTTAAACTCTTCTGCCGTCAGGTTGTTGATATTATACACCACATTATTGCGGCAGAGCGTATAGCCGATATTAGCATATATCGGGTCGGTTGTAGGCACTATATCATCGTAGAGTCTGGCAGCCTCGTTAGGCATACCTACGTTTAGTAGCGTCTTGGCAACGAAAATCTTTGCTCTGTTGTTAAATGACTGGTCAGGCCACAGGTCAAGCCATGGGTAGTTTTCTTGATAAAGGTCTAATAGCTTTGCGTTGCCTCCGCTGGCATAAGCATCGCTCAAATCCATTGAGAAACTTTGTTCTAACAATCTCCTCATATCGCGCACATATTTGCCACGAGGAGCATAAGCCAGATAGACTCGTGCCCGATAGCGGAGCATTTTAGGAGATAGACTAGCGGTTGAAGTGACGTATTGATACATTGAGTCTTCCCACAGAGCAGTCCAGCGGTTAGTTTTGTTATCGGTGTGGTTCACCATCCAGTCCTCAACATCTGTTATCGCTTGATAGAAGTTGCCCGCATCAAATTTATCGTGTGCTATACTATAATAAATATCGTCTATATTTTTCTGAATAGCATCTTTGTGTGGAGAATCTGGGAAACTCGCAAGTATCTGTCTATACATCACAACAGCACCTTCATATTCTTTAGCTTCTTGAAATGCGACTCCCTTGTCAAACAACATCTGTTCTTTTAGTTTAGATAGCTCTGCGTTCTGTTCGTCATTGGCATAGAACGCTAGGTATTCATCAATCTTTGCTGCCAAGCGCACAGCATCACCATCGTTTTGCAGTGCTTTTAGGAGCACCATCTCTGTGCGTGGACGTAGCCCGTAGCTTTCAGCATCATCAGTATAGATTGGGGCGAAGAAGTCTTTCCACTCATCAGCCGTTCGTGCATTAACGTTCAGCTCGGCAAAGTCCACTCTAGCGCGCAGACCTGATTCTGTGATGCCTGCCACAGCCATTAGGTTCACTAGTGCCTCTGTCAGGCGCGGAACATCGCCGACCATGCGATAGGTTTCGGCTAAATCTTCCCAAGCAGATACCGCCTCTGGTGAGCTTTTACTGGTGAGCTGCTGATATATATCAATGGCTTTCTGCGGAACGCCTTTATCCTTAAATACACGGGCTAGGGCTAGTAGCTGCGAATCGTCTAGCATATCAGAGACACTTGCCACAGAAGCATTCTCATATAGCCGATACGCTTTATCAATCAGCTCTTCGTTGAGATAGAGCTTGCCTAGTATATTACGTACATCGTCAGCCTCAGCCTTAAAGACGCTTACGTAGTTCTCATACGCCTCTATAGCATGCGGGTTGTCGTGTAGTTCCTGATACAGTTCTGCTATGCGGATTAGGGCGTGGCGGCGGGTCTCCATATCTGATGAATAGGCGTATATATCACGATAGGTAGATATTGCGCTACTCATATCCCCGCTAGATTCTTTAGCCAGTGCCGATAATATCTTAGCTTGTAGCACCCTATTGCTGTCGGGGAAACGTTTTACAAATTCATCGTAGGCAAGTCCCGCCTCTAAAAATGCCGTAGGAATTGTAGCTCCCATATCCATATACACGCTGCCCAGTCTGAATGAGGCATCTTGAGCGTAGAATGGATTATTAGATGAGATAAGCCCACGAAGTATCGCCACAGCCTCAGGGAAACGCTTGTCCCGCTTATAGTTGTCAGCCAGTGCAAGTTGTGCATCAAGTGCGGGGTCCTCTATACGTATATTGTCTTTGCGCAACATAGGCGCGCCTACGCCATAGCTCAACAGAACGTTATCAAGCTGACGTTGATGGGCGGCGATAAATCGCAAGCCATGCGGGTCGTAGAATGCGCCGAAATCGGTATTCCCCTTTAATGTTATAATGAGTTGCTTGCCTGAACCAGTGATAGACTGGATATATTTGTCATCAAAACGCTGATTGAATGGTTTTTCTATGTTATCCTTAAAGTGAACGATTACTTTAGTGCCGTCTTGCTCTATAGATGATACGCTCTGCGTGGATATGCGCAGGAACAACTCGGTGCTGATTGCGTCCTTGCGGAGCAACACCTCCTGTGCTTGTAAATCCAGCGGCTCTATGGCGGCAATACATGCCGCAAAAGCAACAAATAAAGCTATCCTTGCTCTCTTGCTCATGCCCGCCATTATACAGGCTAGCGAACTATTTTGCAAGGGGAAAAATAATCAATATCAATCATAAGGGATTGGCAAGGAAAAAGTTGTTGTGCTATAGTGTATGTATGTTTCACGGGCAGTATCCATTTGACGCTGACGAGCTTATAAAGAAACGCAAATCTATCCTGCGGGGGTTGCGTTCTCAGGCGGGAGCGGGCATATTTATTGAGAAAAAGGTTGCCATACTAGGTGGCTCCACTACGGCGAGCATCAAGGAGCTACTTGAGATTTTTCTGCTGACCAACGGAATATTGCCGATTTTTTATGAATCAGAATATGCGCAATATTGGCAGACGGCTATGTTTAGCGAGGATTTACCTGCATTTAAGCCTGATATTATATTTATTCATACCACGTTTAGGAACATAACAGAGCTACCCGCTATGGGCGACTCTGGTGTGGATATTGATAATAAGCTTGAAAAGCAGTTCAATCATTTTAAGACTATGTGGGAAAGGCTAGCGAATGCCTGTCGTTGCCCTATCATTCAGAATAATTTTGAGCGTCCTATCTGGCGTCTTATGGGCAATAGTGATGTCAGCGATGTTCACGGCGCATCAAACTTTGTATCGCGGCTAAACCAGTGTTTTTACAAGTATGCTCAAGCCGGTAAAAACTTTTATATAAACGATATAGACTATTTGTCAGCCTCATTTGGGCTTGCCAGCTGGCATGACAACTCCGCTTGGTATATGTTTAAGTGTGCTATGGCGGTCTCTGCAATGCCAGAGTTGGCGTTCAGCGTAGCAAACATTATTAAATCAATCTATGGCAAAAACAAGAAAGCCTTTGTTTTAGACCTTGACGACACTTTATGGGGTGGAGTAATAGGCGATGATGGTGTGAATGGGATACTGGTGGGGGAAGATAACGCCGCAGGTGAGGGCTACAGCGAGTTCCAGCGGTATATAAAGGCGCATAAAGATTTAGGGATACTTCTAAACATCGCCTCTAAAAATGATGAAAATAATGCTATGCTCGGTTTGAATCACCCTGACGGCGTGTTAAAGTCAGACGACTTTGCAGTGATAAAGGCTAACTGGGACAGCAAAGATATTAACGTCCGCGCTATTGCCAGCACTCTGAATATTGGGCTGGACAGCCTTGTGTTTATAGATGATAACCCTGCAGAGCGTATGCTCGTTAAGGAGAATGTCACTACGGTAGCCGTGCCGGAGCTTGCCAGTGCGAACGATTATATTAAGGTGCTAGATGGTGCAGGGTATTTTGAGGTGACCACCCTTACGGCTGACGATTTAAGCAGGGGGCAGATGTATCTTGATAATGCTAGAAGGCAGCAGCAGCAGGGGCAGTTTAGTAATTACGATGATTTTTTATGCTCGCTTGGTATGGTTGCTACCATCGCCCCATTTGAGCAGCTCTATATCAGCCGCATAGCCCAGCTAGCTAATAAGACAAACCAGTTTAACTTGACCACTAGACGCTATACTGAAGCCCAGATTACGGCGATTGCAAGCTCTGCTGATTACATCGCGCTGTATGGCAAGCTCACCGATAAGTTTGGCGACAATGGGCTAGTATCGGTTATAATTGGGCGCAAAGGCGGTGGCAAGCTAGAGGTAGAGCTGTGGCTGATGAGCTGCCGTGTTCTGAAACGCGGGCTAGAATATGCTATGTTTGATAAACTCGTCCAGCTGGCGGTGCAGTCTAATGTAGAGACTATTATAGGCTATTACTATCCTACTGATAAAAACACTATGGTTAAAGAGTTTTATGGGGAACTAGGGTTCACTAAAACTAATGAAGTTGCTGATGGCACCAGCACGTGGGAGTATAAAACGGCAAACCATAGCACTAAAAATAATGTAATAAAAACTTGATTATTCAAGTAAATATAGCATTGCGTTCACAACCTTTTCAGGGCTGATATTATTCATACATTTGAAGTGTTTCTGTGGGCAGCTTTTGCTTCCGTGTGGTCCGCACGGGCGGCAGTCAAGTGTAGTGTCCTCTACTATGACGTATCTGCTACTCCCGTAGGGGGCAAAACCGAGACTAGGCACGGTTGCACCGAATATTGCTACGACTGGCACAGATTGGCTGACTGCGATGTGCAGCGGTGCGCTATCGTTGCAGACAAGCACGTCAAGCGATTTGATTACCGCAGGGATTAGCTCAAAGGGAACTTTATTAGCAAAATCAAAATATTCAAAATCAAGTTTAGTCCTTACTGTGTCAGTAGCAAATACATCGCTTGGACCGCCGATAATAGCCACAGCAAACCCGATAGTATGGAGCTTTTGCGCTAACTGCACAAAGGAGTCTGCACACCACATCTTGGTGTTCCACGTGCTGCCGGGACATAGCCCTACCACCCGCTTGCCACCGCATATCACCTTATAATAATCTTTTAAGTTGTTATAGTATCTTTCATCAAGGTGTGTGAGCGGTAGCCCCCCCAACGTCTTAGCATCAGATAAAGTGTAGTTTTTCATCATTAGCACAAGTAGCGACAGGCAGCGTTCTACCTCGTGTAGGCTCATATCGCGGTTAGTGCGTTTATCTAGTAAGAATGATAGTGCCGCCTGCTTGTAGCCAATTAGTAGTGGTATTTTGGCAAGTTTCATCAGTAGCGTAGAGCGGAACGATTTATGCAAGACAAATGCTATATCGTATTCAGCAGCTTTCAAGCGCGTGGCTAGGCGAATAAAACCATTTAACCCTTTATCTGTCCCGTATTTATCATAAGTAAGCACGTTAAATAGAGAGATTTTTTTCAGGAGTGGTGCACTCTCTGGGCGGATGCAAAGGTCTATCTGTGCATTTGGTGCCAGTTTACGTATTGCCTTTATCAGTGGCGTTGTAAGTATTGCATCCCCTATGAAGGATGGATTGAACACCAGTATTCGTTTTGCACTAGACAGCTCATTCATCGGCTAGTGTCTCAATAGTTTCAAGTTCACAGCGAAAGGGGGCATTATAGTCCCCTTTTCAGTGATAAAGCCTGTTATTAGCTCGTTAGGCGTCACGTCAAATGCGGGATTATAAGTGTTAAATAGCTTGCTAATTTCGTGCCCGTCTCGCTCTTCTATGGGTATCTCTGCTCCGCTTGCGATGTTAAAGTCTATGGTAGATGACGGACATGCCACGTAGAACGGCACATTATAACGTTTAGCTATGATAGCCACTCCCAGTGTGCCTATCTTGTTGGCAGTGTCGCCGTTTGCAGCAACTCTATCACAGCCGACAATAGATAGATTGACTTTGCCCCTGCTGAACACATCAGCTACCATATTGTCGCATATAAGTGCTACATCTATGCCCGACTGGTGTAGCTCCCATGCGGTGAGTCTGCCACCCTGCAGCAGTGGGCGTGTTTCATCAGCATAGACCTTGAACTTAATCCCGTTTTCGTGAGCCACATACATAGGTGCTAACGCCGTGCCTATGCCCGATGTTGCTAGTGCACCGGCATTGCAGTGGGTGTGTATAGTGCAGTTGTCTTTTATTAGCGGTGCACCCACCTCGCCAATCTTGCGGCACATCTCAATATCTTCATTATGGATAGTTTTTGCACATGCGACTAACTCATCGTAGAGCTGTTTTGCGCTGGTGGCTTTGCTGGACTTCGCAAGTGTAGCCATTATATTGATTGAACGCGATAGGTTGACTGCCGTGGGGCGCGATGTATTGATGTAATTTGCCTGCTCTATAAATAACTCTCTAAATTCATTTACGGGCAGGGCGAGGTTAGCAAACAGCCCCGTAAGTGCGCCGTAAGCCGCTGCAACGCCTATTGCAGGTGCTCCGCGCACCTTTAATGCGTGTATGGACTCCCACACCTGTTTTATGCCAGTTTGTTTTTCATAAGAAACTCGTTCTGGCAGAGCCGTTTGGTCTAGTATGGTGAGGGCGTTATCGTCCCAGTATAGCGTTCTGGGTATTGCAATCTTATCGGGCATAGATTTTCACGCCCTCCGCACGACATATATCTGCGTAGTTTAATATATCAGCCAACACGTTGCGGTATTGTTCCCCGTAGTTATTAGGCAGGGTGCGTTTTATCAGCAAATCCATCAAATCGTTGTCGGTGATAGCAACCAAGAGTTCATCAAGCAGGGTAATATCGGTATTATTGTAGTTGACCGCAACATTCTCCATAAAACCCTTTAGGATGGTTTCATTTTCTAATATTGCGCGGCGAACGGCGTGATAATATGCCTGTTTATAGGACTCGTTCTGCAAGTTCACGCCCCACTTCAAGGGCTTTTATATTAGCTTCAACTGCTTTTGGTATGCTGTCTGCTACTGCACGTTTAAGTGCATCATCAGAGACAGCGTTATATATGCGGTTGAGTGCGCCTAGCGATATGATATTAGCCCCAAGCGATGAGCCGAATACACTCTGTGCCGAGTCCATGACCGGTATATTATAGACTTTATATTTGTCGGGTGTGTTTTGTACTAGGAGCGGGTCAACTATTATAACGGCATCTGGCTGCAAATCAGTTGCATATTTGTCCAGTGCCTCTTGTGTCAGAGCCATTAGCAGGTTAGGGGACTCCACCTTTGGATAGTTTATCTCTGAGTCGCTGATGATAACCTCTGCTTTGCTAGCTCCGCCACGAGCCTCAGGACCATAGGATTGCGACTGAATGGAGTTCACATTGTCGTATATAGATGCTGCACGGGCTAGAATTATCCCCGCAGTGATAACTCCCTGCCCGCCAGAGCCTGATAGCCTGATTTCTTTACGCATAAGCACACACCATAGTGTCCTACCTTTGGTTAGCCTGCCCTACCTGTGCCATAACCTCTGACACAAAGTCGCCAGCGACCTTCTCTATCCCCTCGCCTAGCTGATAGCGGACAAAACGGCGGATGCTAATCTTTTCGCCAATCTTAGCGATTTTGTTGACAAGATGTTCGTTCACCGTTATGTCAGGATTCTTCAAGAATGGCTGGGACAGCAGTGCAGACTCAGCCTTAAATTTGTTCATCTGCCCATCAACAATTTTGGCGATTATATTATCAGGTTTGCCGCTCTCCTTTGCTTTAGCAGTGTATATCTCTTGCTCTTTGACAAGCAGTGCGGGGGTTATGTCGTCTTCACTAATGGCGATAGGGTTATTGCCACAGATTTGCAGGGCTATATCATTGCAAAGTTCTTGAAACTCAGGTGTTTTAGCCACGAAATCAGTTTCACAGTTCACCTCAACCAGCACGCCTATGCGTCCGTCTCCGTGAATATATGCATGGACACGCCCGTCTGCAGCCACCCTAGATGACTTTTTGGCAGCATCGGACAGTCCTTTCTTACGCAGATATTCCACTGCCTTGTCAAAGTCGCCACCCACTTCAACCAGCGCTTTCTTGCAGTCCATCATTCCGGTGCCAGTCTTTTCTCTTAAATCCTTTACTATGCTTGCACTGATTTCTGCCATGTTAAACCTCAACGTCTTCTTTTATTTCTTTAGCAGTTTCTGCGCTACGGATAATCTCTTCATCGGGGATATCGTCATCAGCCGCTGCAGCGCGCAC
This sequence comes from Deferribacterales bacterium, assembly GCA_025997275.1. Classification (GTDB taxonomy): domain Bacteria; phylum Chrysiogenota; class Deferribacteres; order Deferribacterales; family JAISNW01; genus BNUJ01. The sequence continues at coordinate 323 of BNUJ01000008.1, read as the reverse complement.
TTCGCCTAATAGTTCTTCATCGCGACCAACTCTGCCCTCAACAATTGCATCGGCTATACGTCCAGCTATAAGCTGGCATGCGCGGATAGCATCGTCGTTGCCCGGTATCGGGAAATCAACCTGTTCGGGGTCGCAATTGGTATCAACAATAGCCACTATCGGTAGCTCCAATAGCTGTGCCTCGTGGATAGCGTTTGCTTCCATCTTTATATCAATTATGAACAGCACATCGGGGATGTTGTGCATCTCCCTTATCCCGCCAATATTGCGTTCTAGCTTTTCATATTCTTTACGGAGCAGAGACACCTCTTTTTTGGTGAAAC
>BNUJ01000007.1 GCA_025997275.1 Deferribacterales bacterium | reverse complement strand
AGGCACTAAGCAAGATAGATATGGCAATACAAAGCGTGCTTGATAAACGCACTCTCATAGGAGGACAACTCAATAGACTGGCAGCAACTATAAGAACACTTAACACTACACAGCAAAACACAATATCCGCTGAATCTCAGATAAGAGACCTAGACTTCGCAGAGGCTTCCGCTGACCTAGCAAAAAAACAACTACTAATGACCACACAAACAAACCTGCTCTCGCAAACTAACGCCCTGCCACAAACAATAATGCAGTTGATAAAATTCTGATTTATTATTTTTATCTTGACATCGCAATATTTCTGTTGTAAGTTGTAATCGGTTCGTGTTGTATATAGGGGCGTCGCCAAGCTGGCAAGGCACCGGGTTTTGGTCTCGGCATTCGTAGGTTCGAATCCTTCCGCCCCTGTTCCCTTTTATTATGGTGAGTTATGAAAGCTATCTACCCCGGCACGTTTGACCCATTCACACTAGGGCATCTTGACATCGTCCAGCGTGCCGCACCGCTGTTTTCAGAGCTAAAAATCGTTGTCTTTAAGAGCAACAGCAAACACCCGTCATTTTCGTTTGAGGAGCGTGCTGAGATGGCGGCTCTATCGGTGGCGTGCATTAAGAACGTTAGTGTGGATATGTGTGCTCAACTTTTAGTTGACTATATGAGACAAAATGGGGTAAAATACATAGTGCGTGGGATACGAGATACTATTGACTACGAGTATGAGAAGCAGATGGTTTATATTAACCGCGCTATGTATGATGAGTTTGAGCCTGTGTTTTTGATGCCTACTGACAGATACGCATATATAAGCTCAACTGTGATTCGTGATGTTAGTGTAATGGGTGGCGATTATTCAATGTTTTTACCGGAAGCGGTAAATGAATATATAAAGGCTAAAAGGGGGGATATGAACCATGCATGACAATTTTGACAAAGGCTATGCGCAGATATACACAGGCGACGGCAAGGGAAAGACTACAGCAGCTATAGGCGTAACAATTCGCGCACTGGGTGCTGGTATGAAAGTATTTTTCTGCCAGTTTATGAAGAACAATTTCTCATCTGAGCAACCCGTGTTTGATAAGTATAAAGACCAGCTCACGCTAAAACAGTTCGGCACAGGCAAGTTTGTGTTTGGCAAGCCCAGCAACGAAGAGGTTCTCGCTGCAAAAGAGGGCTTTCAGTTAGCTAAAGATGCTGTCAACAGTGGCAATTACGACCTAGTAGTGCTTGATGAGCTGAACGTTGCGGTTTCTATCGGCATTGTAGCAGAAAAGGATGTGTTAGAGTTGATAAAAAACAAGCCTCAGCGAGTGGAGATGATACTCACGGGGCGCGGTGCTACCGATGCGCTGAAAGAGGCAGTTCATTTAGTGACTGAGATGAGGGAGATTAAGCACTATTATAAGATAGGCGTTCCCGCCCGTATAGGCATAGAAAAATAAATAGGCAGGTAAGAGAATTTTATGGCGGATAGGTCAGCATACGCCAATACTATCTTAAAGGTTATTAAGGTTTTTGATGGCGTCTCTAGGGACAAGCTGTTAGGTTCGGTATTGATTGTCATTAAGACTTTGCATGATGGTAATACGGAGAGCGTCTCTGTTATGGCTAGTTCGTTAGCCAACGTAGCGGCTACTGACTATGTTGCTAGCAAGCTGACGCTCAATAGAATAGAGGCTGTTATAAACCACGCTGAGTCTAATATCACATTTGGTCCCTCACACGGAATACACATGGAAACGCGCATGCAAAATAAAGGTGTCGGCACATTTATATTTAATGAGCTGGTTACCTATCTGCAACGGCACGCAGCTAACTATAACGTTAACACCTTTGAATTTTCTGGTGATGATGACTTTTCTAATGAACAACAGGAACGGACTATAGCTTTCCTCAATAAGTTCAATGTCCATATGAAGTTTAACGATGGGGAACAGCACGTTGGCTTTGCACGTTCTCAGCCGCCACAACAGATGGAGAGCTATATAAACCCTGCTAAGGTTCAAGAGATTGATATAGAAAAGTATATATTTGAGCTTGTATCTGAGCGCAACAGCTACGAAAGCGAACTTAAGCAGCTGCGGGACGACCTAAGTCGTAAAACGGACGAGACCTTTGCGGGCATCCCTAAGAGCGAGCTAATTAAATACACCCTGATAGCCTGCGGCGTATCGGTAATCTTTGTGCTGTTTATGGTTATATGAGTCTATGCCCGTATGAGGTTGGGCATTACTACGACAGTTCCGGTTGAGATATTGCTGGCAGGCGGGCATACGCCAGTTGACTTGAACAATGTCTTTATAACTAATGAGAATTCTGATAATTTTATAGCAATTGCACACGAGGCAGGTTTCCCTAGAACGCTCTGCTCGTGGATAAAGGGGCAGTATAGTGCAGTTCTTAATGCTGCTAATGTTGATGCTGTTATAGCTGTGGTAACGGGCGATTGCAGCAATACGCAGGCGATGATAGAGCTGTTAGAGTGTGAGCATCTCCCCGTTTATCGCTTTTCTTATCCGTCAGACAATAAAAGTCCGTTTGCCTACAAAGACTTAAAGGCACAGTTTGAGCGACTTGCAAACTATCTAAACGTACCAATGGAACATGTTTATTCTCAGCTCAAGACATTAGAACCGCTGAGAGCAAAACTTACGGAGCTTGATGACTTGACGAACATAGGGCAGGTATCGGGCAGAGATAACCATACGTGGCTAGTATCATCAAGCGACTTTAATGGTGATGTAAATCGCTACGAGAGAGAACTTGATGAGTTTCTAGCAGTGGCAAGGCTGAAAAAACCTAATCAGAGTGCTATCAGGCTGGGTTATGTAGGTGTGCCGACTATCATAAATAATCTATACGACTTTATAAGCTCAAAGGGTGCTGAGGTCTATTTTAATGAGGTAGAGCGACAATTTTCCATCCCCTCACGCGCACCAGAGCTTATTCAGCGATATTTAGACTACACCTATCCTTATGACGTCTATTCTAGGATTGCTGATATTAAACGGGAAATAGCTGCACGTCAGCTTGACGGACTTGTTCACTATGCGCAGGCGTTCTGCCACAGACAGCTACAAGACGTGGCATTTAGGAAACATTTAGACATACCCATTTTAACGCTAGAGGGAGATGCACCTACTGCGCTAGACGAGCGTAGCAAGATACGGATAGAATCATTCATTGAAATGCTACAAGCAAAGCGAGTTAAAAATGGGCAGTAATAACAATAACGATATCTATCTGCAAGTGTTGCTACCCGTGCCAACAGAAGGCATATATACGTACAAATATATAACTGATGTAGCAATAGGGGTGCGAGCGAGCGTTCCGTTCGGCACGCGGACTATGACGGGAATTTGTCTTGGGGTGGTAAAAAAACCCGATTTTGAATGTAAAGAAATAATCAACATTTTAGATAAAGAACTGCTATTTTCTGGTGTATGGTTAGACTTTTTGAGGCGACTTGCCGACTACTACATCTCCCCGCTGGGGCTTGCGCTATTCGGAGTTATATCAAAAAAGTTGCTAGATTCTGCTTGCCCGCAAAATTTAACCCCACCTAAAACAGTGAAACAGGAACGCATAGAGCTGTCAGCCGAACAACAAGAGATTGCGGCTAGTATATCATTGGGGAGCTATTCAGCGCATCTATTAGACGGCATCACAGGTAGCGGCAAGACAGAGGTGTACGTATCAATCATAGAACGTGCACTGGCTGAGGGGAAACAGGCACTATATATCGTGCCAGAGATTGCGCTTACTCCACAACTGATAGATAGATTGAAACATAGGCTGGGGTTTGACCCTGCACTATATCACAGCAAGATGAGTTCTAAAAAGCGGCTGGAGAACTTTTGGAGCTTTGCCAGTGGGCAGTCTATGTTGCTGCTAGGGGCAAGAAGCGCGCTATTTGTGCCGTCAAGCAATATCGGACTTATCATAGTGGATGAAGAGCACGAGAACACGTTCAAGCAGGAGGAGATGCCGCCATATAATCTGCGCGATATGGCTGTGCTATATGCTAGCATGTTGAACGTTCCTGTGGTGCTAGGCAGTGCCACCCCACAGGCAGAGTCTATGGATAATGCGCTTTCGGGCAAATATAAGCTACACAAACTGCGCAGTCGCTATGCTTCAGCGGCTATGCCAGAGATAACGCTAGTTGACATGAAACGTGAGACGTTGCTTGGCGGCGTGCTGGCTGAAAGCGTATATGATAAATTGCAGCAGGTGTTAGAGCGAGGAGAGCAGGCGATTTTATTCCTAAACCGCAAAGGGTATGCTACTTCGTTATTTTGCAAGCAATGTGGGAAACCATTTGAATGTCTTAATTGTTCAGTGCCAGTGGCATCATTTAAGAGCAGCAGCGATTGTGTCTGTCATTACTGCGGCGAACATTACAGTAATATAACATGTCCGCATTGTGGCGGGAAAGAGTTCTTTGATGCGGGGGCAGGCACAGAGCGGGTGGAGGAATTCTTAGAGGATATGTTTCCCGCTGATGTTGTGCGCATTGATACGGGTAAGATTACCACTATTAAACAGCTAGATGAGGCATTGGACAAGTTTAACAGGAAAGAGGCACATATACTAGTAGGCACGCAAATGGTTGCAAAGGGGTTGCATTTCCCTAACATCACATTTGTTGGGATATTGGGACTTGATAATATAATTTCGCTACCCGACTACAGGGCATCTGAGCGGGCGTATCAGCTAGTAATGCAGGTATCGGGCAGAGCGGGGCGCGGGGACAGCAAGGGCAACGTATATATTCAAACATATATGCCCGATAACCAGCTGTATCAGTATTTTATGCAAGATTCTGCTAATTTTTACGAATACGAGCTTGCTCGCAGGCAGAAGTTGGGGTATCCGCCGTATATGAAGCTTGCTAGAATTGTGTGGACATATACCGATGCATCGGCTATAAAAAATGTAGCTGATAGCATTGCCTCTGCACTACGGGCAACTGGTAATGTAGAGGTGCTGGGGGCAGCCCCCGCGGTAGTGTTCAAAATAAAAAACCGCTACAGGTTTTCGCTCCTTGTAAGGGCAAAAACGCACAATGCGCTAAAGTTGGCATTATTGAATGCGGTAGAGTTATTTAGCAAGCAGAAGCACGGCTCTATGGATATGCGGATAGATAGAGACCCGAACTATTTTATGTAGCAGATTATGACGCAAGATAATATACAGGTAAAGATTAAATTGTTAGACGTTTGCTTACCCGTGCCTGCTTACCAGACGGCAGGGGCGGCGGGGGTTGACTTGTGTGCTACTCGGGGAGGCACGTTAGATGCGGGGCAGCGCGATACTATTCCCACAGGGCTTTGTGTTGAAATACCAGATGGATATGAAGGACAGGTGCGCCCGCGTAGCGGACTAGCTAGGAAAAACGGCATAACCATGTTGAACAACCCTGGAACTATTGACAGCGACTATCGTGGCGAAATTAGCGTTATATTGTTTAATTCGTCAAATGAAACGTTTAGCTATAACAAGGGCGATAGGATTGCCCAGCTAGTGTTTAGCAGAGTGGCACGAGCTAGTTTTGTAATGGCGAGCGAGTTATCCAACACCGAGCGCGGCGAAGCTGGTTTTGGTAGCACAGGCGTGAAGTAATGGCGAGCAGGTATAGTGTTATTATATATGACTTTGACGGGGTTATAGTCAATAGCCGCAGGGCGGTTTGTAAATATTACAGCGAGATGTTCCGCATATTCAACCTGCCTGTGATAGATTGGGAAAGCTCTGATTTTGGCAAACTTGCCTATGGAATGACGGATGAGCAGCTGTTTTCTATGTATACCACTCCCGACACCGTTAAAAAGATGCGTGAATATGTATTGGATATAAGCTTTGATGAATGGCTTGCTGTGACACCGCTAGAGGTTGGGGTGCACGAGGCACTAACGGACTTTATCAGCGGGCACAGACTAGCTATCTGCACTAATCGGGGAATGTCTATCAACGGGTATTTAGAGCATTACAAGCTTGCCGACTATTTTTCGTGTATAATTACAAGCAAAGATGTATCAGAACCGAAACCAGCACCCGAAGGGGTCTTAAAGATATTATCCACATTCGGTGTTGAGCCTGCATCTGCGCTCTATGTAGGCGATAGTGAGCAGGACTATCAGGCAGCAATCGCTGCAGGGGTAGCATTTGTCTCATTCGGAGCGTCCATAGCAGATACCCCAGCTATTCGCGACCACAGAGAGCTGGCGAAATATCTATAGGAGTTTTTTGCTATGTCTGATGTTTTAGTTGCCTTTGCGTCTGATAATAACTACGTACCTGTGCTGTCTGTGGCATTGGCATCTCTTGTAGCCCATACAAACCCTGACAGGCACTATAAAATATACATATTAGAAAATGCTATCAGTGCTGGCAATAAAAACTACTTGAGTGAACTTGCATCCGCCAACAATATAGAATTGCTATTTGCTGATGCCCATCGCACCCTTGCCAGCTACGCTCAATCGGCATTTTATCTACGCGGCAAATATTCTGTCAGTATTTACACTCGTCTATTTCTGCCCAATATTATCTCTAATGAGCGTAAAGTATTATATCTTGACTGCGATACACTCATACTTCGCGATGTTGCTGAGCTATACGATACTGAGCTTGGCGATAACTATGTTGGTGCAACGCGCGATTTGACCATTGCCTGTGCTGCCAACCCGTGGCTACCTCCGAGTTATCAAACATTAGGAATCACTTCCAGACACGACTATTTCAACTCTGGCGTTCTGGTTCTAAACCTTGAACTGATGCGCAAAGATAACATAATAGATAGGTTTTTAGAAACTGTTCAGAAGTTAAAAAACACGTTCTATCCAGACCAAGATGTGTTAAACGTGGTTTGTGCTGGACGGGTGAAGTTTATCGCCAATAACTGGGGGGTGTTTGGCGGGTTATTATTTAACAGGGCAGCTTTTGCACCGCAGTTTGTAGATAGTGTGGCTAGTGCCATACACGAACCGTATATTATACACTATGTGGGGCAAGGCTTTCCGCACACTGAAAGGGTTTCTATGTGCAGCGAGGAGTATTTCCACTATGCCCTTAAAACTCGCTATGGCAGGGATATGTTGAATAAATTGCAAAGAAAATTAAATATGTGGAAACGCAGATTGTTGCGCTATGCTATTGCTTCTAAACTGACTTTCGGCAGGTTCTCGCGCATTGAAACTAAACTAGCACAGGCAACAGAATGCTATGCACGGCTGAACAAACGGTGGAAAAAACTTGACGGACTACCATTTTCATTATAGTATTTTGCTATGCCGTATGTGAAAGCCAAAAGAAACTATAAAGACAGCGTATTTGCTATGCTGTTCTCTGACAAGGATAAACTGATAGAGCTATACAACGCCATCACTGGTGCTGGCTATACAATGTCTGATGATGTGATAATCAATACACTTGAAGAAGTCTTGTTTATGGATAGACGTAATGATATATCCTTTGTTATAGGGAACAAGTTAGTTGTGCTGATGGAACACCAATCAACCGTGAATGCTAATATGCCTCTGCGTTTTTTAGGCTATATTGCACGTGTGTATGAGAATATGCTTGCAAGCAATGCAGTGTATAAAAGTGCTATGTTGACAATACCTCGTCCAGAGTTTATAGTATTATATAATGGCGATGAAAATACGCCTGATGAAAGTGTTCTGAAACTGTCTGATATGTTTGCTGAACGAGCAGTAGATGACAAGTATGGCTTTTTAGAGCTAACGACTAAGGTATTGAATGTAAATAACGGACGCAATCCGAAGCTAATGGATAATAGCAAGACGTTGGGACAGTATGCAGAATTTATTGAGATAGCTAAAAGACATACAAAAGGTGTAAAGGGTAAGAGGGCTATAGCGAATGCAATGAAAGCTGCTGTTGAAGAATGTATAGAAAAGAATATACTACGGGAGTTCTTGATAGGGAACTCAAAAGGAGTAATAAATATGCTTACTACAGGATTTAATCTGAGAGAGGCTAAAAAAGTGTGGCGTGAAGAAGCGCGCGAAGCGGGTATTATTGAGGGTATGCAACAGGGTATGCAACAGGGTATGCAACAGGGTATGCAACAAGGCGTGCAGCAAGGCGTGCAACAAGGCAAGCAAGAGCTTTCTCAGCAGTTGTTGTCACTTCTCAAGAGTGGCGACCTTGTAGCACTGGAACGCACCCTTATGAACAGTGCCACACATAAGAATGTGAACTGATAGTCCTGATAGCGGTCTATTTAGGCGCAAATCGTTTCGCAAGACTCTCTTTCACCAGTGGCACATACTTGTCCATAGTAGTGTCGTCTTTAACATCGTTGCGGTTATATTCCTCAAAGGCTGCAAGTGGTAGCCTTTCTAACACCGCCCTGCCTTTACCTTTCTTCACTAGATACTCCTCGTAAGATTTACTCCAATAGTGGTGCAAACGTAACTTGTCGTGATAGACAATATCAGTACCACTTCCATATTCACTGCGTTTGCCTCCATGCGTATCAAGAGATGCATTTACGGCATTATGCCAGTAGTGTCCACTATGCACATCGGCTTTGAACAAATATCTAGGATTGTGAACTACCTTAACTAGATGATTATACTTAAAATTAGTCTCTGCATGAGCCTTAAAACGTTCTATAACTAGCCCGTCTATTTTAGCATTGTGCCCGTTATCACCATAGACAAGCCAGTTGACAGATACACCACACGCACCCTCAAAACTGTGCAAGAAATCAGGCAGACTTTCAGCAGAGACGGGCACCAAGAACTCGTCTATATCAATATAAGCTAGCCAATACGAATCGTAGCGATGTTTTTTGAGAGCGTCATTATACGCTGGCACCTGTCGCTCCCTACCGGGGAAGTTAGTATATTCCACTATGCCAGCTTTAATGTAAGGTTCTAAATATTCTTTTAAGTTGTCGGTTGAATTATTATCGTAAATGTAGAACTTCTCAACACCTACTAACAGGTGATACTCCAGCCACTCGGCTATATATGCTGTTTCGTTCTTAACGATTGCAACAACTGACAGATATTGCGGGAAATCAGCTTTACTACCTCTGTTGCGTTTATCAAAGAACCACTTAAAATATTCAAGCGTATATCCCTCACGCACTATGCGGCGCAGACGAGCAGACGGCATAAATAGAGCACCAATATGGCGCAATAACTTAAACATCTCGCTAGTCTAGCATATTTTCTTACTATAGTATATAATCCGATATTATGATACATGTTTCGGTCGTTGCCGATAATAACTATATCGCCTATTGCGCAGTGCTTTTGCGCTCAATTATCGCAAACGCCTCGCCACAAAATGAATATAGCATAAACATTGTGACGGACGTTATTGCTGACGAGAGCAGAGCACTTCTGGTGTCAATGGCAACAAAAAATATTAGTATTAACATTGTTGATGCCCGCCCATTTGTGAAAAATAAATTGGACAAATTACCTTTGTTAAATAGATTGACTGTAGCCGCCTACTATAGATTTTTTCTACCAGAGATATTCCCTGATGTAGCCAAAACTGTTTATCTTGACATAGACATGATTGTGCTGAAAGATATTGCAGAGCTATACAATACTGACGTCACCTCTCACTACATCGCCGCTGCACACGATGCTGTGTATCACCGCACCAGCGACCCTGAACAGATTAAATATTGTGAATATATTGTAGGCATCAATCCCAGAGACTACGTCAATTCAGGCACTCTAGTGATGAATCTGGAACGTATGCGCGATACCAACTCAGCGGACAAGCTAGTCCAGTGTAGAATATACCAGTACCAGTACCAGTACCATGACCAGGATGCTATAAACAATATCTTTCGGGGACAGATACACTATCTGCCCGATGAGTGGAATTTTGCGGCAAAGTTTGTGTCCAAAACTAAACTGCTCCCCGCTATTATACACTACGTGGGACCGGGTAAGCCGTGGAATGCCAAGCGGATGGATATAAAGTTTGCATATTGGTGGCATTACGCAAAGCAGACGGCTTTCTGGGAGAAACTTGCAAATAGCAAGCCTAGCACATCCATTCACTGGCTCATCGCACACGGCTGGCAATACTTAAAATATGTTGCTAGTTTTATCACATTCAATAAACAGGAACGAGCTAGGCTTAATAAATTACTTGCAGATACTACCCTTTAGCTTATCCCTCAATAAAGCCCATCGCCAGCTGAGCGTAGTTGTATCAGGCTTGATGTGCTGTAGTATCTCGTAGAATGGTGTTTTTTCTGCCTGTTGCCACCACAGGAGCAAGTTATCACGCGGATTCTTTATAGCCCACGGCTTATTGTTTGTCGCATAGTGGACGATTGAGGGTATTTGTAAGCTAGCTGGATAAAACTCTTTAGCCTGAACGTTCCAGCCGTCTGGCAGAAAGCTCGTTTTACCCTCAAATACGATATTCAGAGTATCTTGGTCGGGGAATCGCGCGTTCCGCATCTTTTTTTGTGTGGCAACTAGTTTAGTTGTCATATCATCGGTGCGCATCTTCGCTAGGTTCATAAGCAAGACACCACTATTGAAATACGTCTTGTGGCTGGCGATGTTCAGTATTTTTCTGCAATACTTAGCAAACGATGAACTGGCAGGTCTACGCGAGAGTGCATCAAGCACCACTCCGATATAATTATTGCCTATATCAATGTTGTATAGCTCGACAACATCGTCTAAAATCAGCACATCCGTGTCAAGATATAGCACTTTATCTAGCTCTGGCAGAATTTGTGGCAGAAAAAATCGGTAGTAGATAGCCAGCGGATAGCACGTAATGTTGAGCTGGTCAAGCCCATAGCTAGCTACAAACGGACGAGCATCAATGAAATCTATTTGAACATTGTAGTCAGACAGCGTTTCTAAAAGTTCACGGTTGCCGTCGCTAATGCCATCGTGAACGATGTATATATTATACGTGTTCTGCACGGACGCATTAGATACGAATGAACTAATAGCTACTCCCAAATATGGAGCATAATTGTCGTCAGCTACAAATACTACTGGTATCATGAACTGTATCCTACCACGAACTATACCCTAATTGCAAGATACAAGTTTATTAAGAGACGCTATAAATTCCTTGCAACCCTCCAGCATTTGTGATACACTCGTAGAGAGGTGTTTTAGTGAAGATTTCCACTAGGGGGCGTTATGCCCTGCTGATGTTGCTAGATTTGGCTGAACACAAGAGTGAGGGTTACGTATCCCTAAAGGATATTGCCGATAGGCGGCAAATATCTAAGAAATACCTAGAGCAGATAGGTTCTCTTCTCAGTCACTCCAATATACTGCGTGCCAATCGTGGCTATCAGGGTGGTTATATGCTTGCCCAATCGCCTGAACGCTATACTATAGGACAAATTCTACGTATCACCGAAGGCTCGCTCTGTCCTACCGCCTGTGCAGAGGGCAACCCCGCCGTGTGTGAACAATCTGATGAGTGTAAAACATTACCTATCTGGCAAGGGCTAAATAACCTTATCAACGAATATCTTGATGGTATTACACTAGACGAAGTATCAAAACAGGTTTCCAAGAATGCAAATGATGATTATTCTATATAAAATAACTATTTGGAGCGTAATATTATGATATTATCAGAAGAACATTTACTTATACGCGAAACGGCTGCTGAGCTTGCTGTTTCAGCAATTGCACCGCTTGCTGTAGAGGCGGACAAAGACGCAAAATTCCCTAAAGAACAGATTAAAGCAATAGCCCAACAGGGCATGCTACTCATCAAAGTGCCTGACAACTACGGCGGTGGTGGCGGGGACGTGCTGTCATATACGTTGCTTATGGAAGAAGTAGCTAAAGCCTGTGGCTCTACAGCGATGACTATGGCGGCACATGCACTTACCGCCGACTGCATATTAAAGTTCGGCTCTGAAGAGCAGAAGAAAGAGTATCTGCCAAAAATGGCAACTGGGGACTACTTCGGTGGTTTCGCACTGACCGAGCCAGAGGCTGGCTCTGATGCAGGCAATGTTCAAACGACAGCTGATGACAATGGTGATTACTACCTGCTAAATGGCAAGAAGGCGTTTGTAACATCAGGCGACTATTGTGACTTTGTGTTGGTTGTGGCAAAGACGGACGCTACCGCAAGCCCATCGCGCTCAATGACGACGTTCTTGGTGGACAAAGAACATTTCAAGGTGACGAACCATGTCAATAAAATGGGGCTTCGGGCTTCGCACACGGTAGATATAGAGCTAGTAAATGCAAAAGTGCCAAAAAATGCAGTGCTGGGCAGTGTCGGGCAGGGGTTCAAAATAGCAATGTCTGCACTAGATGGCGGGCGCATAGGTATAGCCTCGCTAGCTGTGGGACTATTGCAAGCCTGTGTTGAGGAGAGCGTGGCATATACTGGCAGTCGTGTGCAGTTTGGGCATCCGATATCTGACAATCAAGCTATCCGCTGGATGCTTGCCGATATGCATAAAGACTGTGAAGCGGCTAGGCAACTTGTCTGGCATGCGGCTAGCCTGTGTGATGCTGGGCGCGATTTCGGACTGGCGGCATCTACTGCAAAGCTATTCGCATCTGAAGCTGTTATGAACAACGCAATCAACGCTATACAGGTGCAAGGCGGCTACGGATATTGCAAACCCGCTAAGGCAGAACGTCTATTTAGAGATGCCAAGAGCACGGCTATTGCAGAGGGTACGTCTGAAGTTCAACGGATGGTCATATCAAACTATATAGTGAAAAAGTAGCCTGATGAGCAATCTAGCTAAGCGCATACTAGCCGCAGTGGTGTTGCTCCCTGTTGCAATAGGCATCACATTTTGGGAGCCTCGTTTCACTTTAGGTGTACCAATTCCATTTTTAATAGCCATTTGTTCGCTTATTATAGCGGGTAATCGTGAGGTTCACAGACTGCTTATGGTGGCTGGTGAGCCTGTGTCTTCACGGGTGGTATGGTTTGGCAGTGTAGTGTTGCCAGTATCTTTTGTGTTTTCGTTCGCAATCGTCCCTTTAATACTACTGCTTGTGTTTATGATATTTGCTATGAAGTTATTTTCTAAAGAACCAACCGCCGATTCTCTGCGCTTTGTGGCTGTTAATCTGTTTGGTGCGCTGTTCCTCCCATTTATGCTGGTATGGCTACTGCCAATACGTGCAATCAATGTGTGGTGGGTAGTCTATCTGTTCGTAGCTATCTGGCTATCAGATAGTGCGGCTTATTTCGCAGGCTCGCTCATCGGCAAGCACAAAGGGATAGTGGCTGTCAGCCCCGCTAAAAGCATTGAAGGCTTTATCGCTGGTCTCATCTTCGGGGTTGCTGGGTCCGTAGCGTTCTATAGGTGCGTTATGGTCAATACAGACAACTTCCTCTCCTACAATATGAGCAACTTCAAGCTGGTAATAATATCTATATTGGTGGTAGTGGCGGGTATCTTGGGCGACCTATTTGAATCAATGCTTAAACGAAATGCTGGGGTGAAAGATAGCGGTTCGCTCATACCAGGGCACGGCGGCATACTTGATAGACTAGATTCTATAATATTTGCTGCACCTGTCTTGGCTGCAGTCTTGCTCATAACGCTCTCTCCTGTGTGGTAGCCTATGAAAAAACTCGGCATAATAGGGGCGACAGGCTCAATAGGCAGACAGGCGATAGACGTAATCGTCAGAAATAACGAAGCTAACAGGACTTCAGATGATAAATGGGACATCAGTTTCCTATCAGCACATACTGATGAAACGCTACTTGCTGAAAATGCCAGCAAAGTTTCTGCTAAAAAAACATTCTTAACGGCTAATGGTTATGACGAGCTGTCAAAATATCTTGAAGTTGAACCGCTGGATATGGTGCTGGTGGGCGCATCAGGTGCAGGTATCACCCAGCTAGTCTATAATCTCGCTAAATGCGGCACCACTATAGCTTTGGCAAATAAAGAGTGTATAGTATCTGCGGGCAGTTTTATCATGAGTGCGGCTAGAGAGTCTGGGGCAAACGTTATCCCAGTTGATAGCGAACATTCGGCACTGCTGCAGTGTATGTTAGGACACAATAGAGCGGACATTGCAGAGCTAACCATGACGGCAAGTGGCGGTGCACTTAGAGATATGACTGCAAGTGAAATAGAAAACGTTAGCCCCGAGCGAGCATTGAAACATCCCAACTGGAGTATGGGGAAGAAGATTACCATAGATTCTGCCACCCTTATGAATAAAGGCTTTGAGCTGATAGAAGCTAAATGGCTCTTTGATATGCCCGCTGACAAGTTAAAGGTGGCACTTCACCCGCAGAGCATAGTTCACGCACTAGTTTCATATAAAGATGGCGCAATTATCGCACATCTTGGGGTGGCTGATATGCGCATCCCTATATCCTATGCGCTAGGTTACGGACTATACGGACAACGTGTAGAGTCAGGCGTTCAGCCATTGAATATCGCTGAACTTGGCACTTTAACATTTGCCAAGCCTGATTTATCTAAGTATAGATGTCTGAAAATTGCCCTAGATGTGCTAAATTCAGGAAAGAATGCCCTTGCTATTGTAATGAACGTGGCAGATGAGGTGGCGGTGGAACTATTCCTAAATGGTAAATTGAAGTTCAATGGTATAGCCACCCTTGTGGAAAATGCGCTAAACGAGGCAACCTTTTGTGAACCAAATAGCATAGACGATGTCTTATATATTGACAGAGAAGTTCGTGCAAGACTAAATAAGATTTCAAATGGGAGTAAGAGACAATGACAATAACATCAGCGATTCTAGCAGTGCTTGCGCTAGGTATTTTAGTATTTGTCCATGAGCTTGGACACTTTATCGCTGCAAAAGCGTGCGGTATATATGTAGAGAGCTTTTCATTAGGTTTCGGTCCTAAACTGCTCACCTATAAATACGGCGAGACAGAATATTGTATATCGTTAATCCCGTTGGGGGGCTATGTTGACCTGCACAGGATGTTTAAGGAAGTAGATGCGATTGAGGGTAAAGAATCAGCTGCTTTCTTTAATAAATCGTATCCAAAAAAGATTTTTGTCATTACTGCGGGCGTGTTGTTCAACGCTATTTTTGCAGTGGTGCTGATAAGTGCAGTGTATATGCTAGGCTATGAGGCATATTCCCCAGTTGCGGGCATTGTAAAAGACGGTGGCACAGCACAGCTGGCAGGCTTTAAGAGCGGAGATAAAATTCTGTCGGTTGAGGAGAGAACTATTCGCTCTTGGGAACATTTTTTAGAATCAATAAAGGGCGACAAACCCCTATCTATAGTAGTAGAACGGGCGGGCGCAGAAAAGCTCCTGTCCCTTGTGCCTAAAATGACAGACGTAACGCTCTTAACAGGTGATGTTGTGCGTGCACCTGATTTAGATATGAGTGTGCGAATAAGCCCTGTTATAGGGGCTATTTCAACAGGGCTACCCGCTGAAAAGGCGGGGTTGCACACGGGGGACGTTATAACGAGCATTAACGGGGTTAAGATTAACGATTGGCAGCAGATACCTGCTATCGTTAGGGGCAATGCCGACAAGCCGTTATCGTTGCGCTACGTGCGTGCTGGTGCAGAGCATAGTGTCACAATAACACCTATTGTGCCTAGCGGGATGGAAAATGCTATAATAGGCGTCACCACTAAGGGGGGCGACTTAAAGCTACGGGAAAACCCAGCTAAAGCCCTTATTCTTGGAGCAAAACGTGCAGGGGAGATTACTCATGTAATACTTTCTAGCCTGCGTCAGTTAATTGCTGGCAAAGTGTCGCGCGACAACATCGGCGGACCTATAGTGATATTGCAAGAGGGGGCGAAATCTGCTAAAAACGGCTATGAAAACTATCTGCTGTTTATAGCGTTAATAAGCATAAACCTAGCAATCTTAAATATCTTGCCTATACCTGTGCTAGATGGCGGTTATGTGGCACTATTCACATGGGAGGCACTTAGGCGCAAAACTATTGAACCACGTATACGCGAGAGCGGACAAGCTGTTGGTATGGCACTATTATGCGCACTGATGGTATTCACATTTTACAACGATATAGCAAGGTTTTTGAGGTAGCAGTGTGAGGAAGATTATAAATAGCATTCCTAGAAGAGAGATTATAATTTTTGCCGCTATTGTAAGCGTTCTAGCGTTTTTCATAGCAGTAGTGTTACTGGACAATCCTAATAAAGGGCTAGTTGCCACCGCTAATGCGGAGATGAACGTTCTCGTATCGGCATTAAAACTATATAAGCTGGACAATGGAATATATCCTAGCACAGAGCAGGGATTGTCTGCGCTAATCAGAGCACCTGAGACAGAACCACTACCTGAAAGCTATAAAGCAGGGGGATATATAGTAGGTAAGCTACCGAAAGACCCAACGATAGACGTTTGGGGCAATAAATACATATATGTTGCAATAGACAACGGAACAGTATTTGAGCTAACCTCGCTAGGCTCTGATGGCAGACGCGAAGGCAAACGACATAAAACAGATATAACGATACGAAGCCAAAAATAGCAACATTTATTTGTTAGACTCCTTTGTACGTCCCTCGCAAGCCCATATTAGACACACTAACCAAACAAGACCCGTCACCCCCAGAAATAGGTTAACCCAAAACAGCGTTCTTGCTGATGCCATATTCCTCTTCTTTGCAAGTATGAACGGCAATAAATAAATGATGACAGCAACAACGCCAAGTACCAGATAAAAGATGCTCTCCATGTTATCTCTCCTCTTGCAGGAAAACTATCACATAGTTATTGAAAAGTCTAGCAAAAAGCATAGGGGCTTTCGCCCCTATGCTATAATGTTACCACTTGCTGTTTTTGACGTGTCCTGCAACCTCTGCACGGCAGAGCTGCTTAGCCTTGTAGCTATCTTTTTTCACAATTTCAAAAACACTTACACATTTTGGGTCAAGGGCGATTTTCAACCCCTCATCACACAACCGCTCAATATCTCCAGACAGTTTTATGATTGTAGCGTGAATATCGTTGGTCCTGTCAGCATCAAAAACTTTCTTGGCATCCACTGCCGACAGCTCCGTGAACTTTTCCCGCGTAGCACCACACTTCGGACATGGGTCTTTTCCCCCGTCTTCCACCATCTCATACCCGCATACCGAACAAACAATCAGTTTCCTTTCCATAATCATTTACCTCCTGTAGTAAATCTCTAACTTTATTGCCGCTTGACAAAAATATCATCTATCAATCCATATTCCTTAGCTTCTTCTGCACTCATAAAATAGTCTCGCTCCATATCCTGTTTCAGCTTATCCAAACCTTGCCCCGTATTATCAGCCATAATCTTCGCCATCTGCTCCTTAGTGCGCAATAGCTCGTTCAGATGTATCTCCATATCAGTCGCCTGCCCACGCGCACCGCCAGATGGCTGGTGTATCATTATCCGCGCATTAGGCAACGCAAACCGCTTGCCCTTAGTCCCTGCCGCCAGCAAGAACGCCCCCATACTGGCAGCCTGCCCTAGACAAATAGTGGAAATCTCACATTTGATATAGTTCATCGTGTCAAAAATCGCAAGCCCACTCGTCACTGAACCACCGGGTGAATTGATGTAGAAAAATATATCCTTTTCAGCATCAGTCGCCTCTAAAAACAATATCTGCGCTATAATAGAGTTAGAAACTTGGTCATCCACCTCGCTACCAAGGAAAACTATGCGGTCTTTCAACAGCCTAGAATATATATCGTAGCTACGCTCGCCCCTACCAGTCTGCTCTATTACATAAGGAACGTAATAACTCATTACTCTTGCCCTTTATTGTCAGCTTGCACCTTTTCAGCCGATGCTTGTGCTTCCAACGCATCACGTTCAGCCTTCATCTGCTCAAATTCGCTCTTAGTATATAGCGTCTCTTTCATTGTATTGTTAGATACCAAATAAGCATACACCTTGTCGCTCAATAGGTCGCTCTTCATAGTAGAGAACAACTGCGCATTATCGGTAATCTCTTTCTTAATCTCTTCCACAGAACGTTTCGCCCGCTCAGATATACGCTCAAATTCTTTAGCTATATCTGCCTCCACCACCTCTAACTTGGCAGTTTCAGCTATCCTATTGATGACAAGAGCACGTTTAATCTGCGTTTCAGCGTCAATCATCAGCTTTTCAGCCATAGTCTTTACATCAAACCCATAAGTAGCAGGGTCTAACCCCATCTTATAGTATTGCGCTAGATTTTGCTGAGCAATCCGTTCCGCCTGTTCACGCACCACAGAATCGGGCACTTCAAATGGATTCTCCTCTATCAGCACATCAAGCATACCCAACATGTTTTCAAGTTGCGCTAAGTGGTCTGCCTCGTCTTGCAAATCTTCCTTTATTTTGGTCTTTAGCTCGTTCAAATTAGACGTTAAACCAGACACCTTTTTAGCGAAATCATCGTTAGCTTCAGGCAACTTCTTTTCCTTAATTTCATGCAGGGTGACATCAAAGCTAGCTTTCTTGCCAGCTAGGTCTTTCTGATGATAGTCTTCAGGAAAGTCTATAGTAATAGTCTTAGTGCCATCAACCTTCATCCCTTCAATACCCTCTTCAAAACCAGCAATAAAACTCTTGCTCCCAAGCAACAAACTCTGCTTATCAGCAGTGCCACCATCAAACTTCTTGCCGTCTATCTTGCCTACATAGTCTATCAATACTAAATCGTCAGTCTTAGCCGCACGTGCTTTATCGGGCACAACATAGTCAGCAAGCCGTTCACGCAACTGCTCTATCGTAGAACCAATGTCTGATTTGTCTATGGTTATTACCATCTTGTTGAACTCGTGCCCGCCTACGTTGGCAACAGTCACATTGGGGAACACATCCACATACGCCTTGAACGTGATAGGCTCGCCCTCCTCAACCTTAATGTCGCGCACATCAGGTGGGTTGAGCGGGTTAATATTATTGGTGATGAGAGCATCTTTAATGTTGTGAGAGAATAGCTTTTCCAGTGCATCAGCCTTGATTTTATTCAGATGTTGCTTCCTAACAACGTTTACAGGCACTTTGCCCGGACGAAAACCGGGTATTTTGACCATCTTAGCCAACGCATCAGCCTCAGCACCCATACCTTTTTCATACTCCTCGTATGGTAATTCTATTGACAATTCCTTCTGCGACCTAGGCGCATCACTAATATCAACTTTCATTTTGATATCTCCTTATACAAAATACACACTTAGGCATTCTACCCTAACATTTGATAGCGTGTCAAGATTTTTTATAAAATATATTTAGATTGCAGGTGTGCCGTTATCATCTATATACTCAATATCTTTCTAAAATAACCCACCTCGTTCGGTGCTTTCGTCCTGCGTGTTGGCAACCCTGCCAGCTGTTTTATACCTGCTGGCTCAGTCGCCATAATATTTAGGGCTTTTTCTATCACACTGCCAAACTTCGCAGGGTGTGCAGTCGCTAGGATGATTGTATTTTCTGGGTCTAAATGTAATTGGGCTACAGAGGCTGCTCCGCAGGCTGTGTGCGGGTCTATAATATATTTATCACTAGCATAAATGCGCCTTATAGTCTCCTCTATCGCGCTATCGTCCGCAGATGACGACTCAAAGTCAACCCTCAATTTTGATAACAACTCTTTACTAAATGTTATACTCCCAGTATCTTTTAGTTCAACCATAGCAGCTTTTAATCTGTCCGCATTGCCATATAAATGAAATAAATACCGCTCTAAATTAGATGATACCTGTATATCCATTGATGGACTATGCGTTGGCACTACGTCATCTGTGCTGTAGTCGCCATTCTGCACTAATCTATGCAAAATATCATTTTTATTAGTTGCAATTACTAACTTGTCAATGGGCAACCCCATCCGTTTAGCCACATAGCCCGCAAACACATTACCAAAGTTGCCCGTAGGCACTACAAAATTAATCTTTCCGCCACTAATGGCAACAGGCAGCTGCATATACGTGTAGAAATAGTAAGCAATTTGCGCCGCTATGCGCGCCCAGTTGATAGAATTAACCGCCCCCAGCTGGTTAGCTCTCTTAAACTCCACATCGGCAAACAGAGCTTTAACAATATTTTGGCAGTCGTCAAAGGTGCCAGCTACCGCGTAGGTGTGGACATTATCATCTGACACGGTCGCCATCTGTCGCTCTTGCACGGCACTGACGCGCCCATCTGGGTATAAAATGCTTATAGATACACCCTTTTTACCTCTTACTCCTGCGATAGCTGCGCTACCTGTATCACCACTGGTAGCCCCCACTATGTTGAGCATGCCTCTACGCTCAGCCAAAATATATTCAAATAGATTGCCTAGTAGCTGCAGGGCGACGTCCTTGAATGCATAAGTTGGTCCGTGGAACAGCTCTGCGAAATAGCCCGCTCTCGTCCTTATCAGCGGAATTATAGACTTATCATCAAAGCTGGCATAACTCTTCCTTATCAGTGTCTGCAAGTCCCCCGCTGGCATGTCGTCCATATAGCCCCTTAGGACTTCAAGAGCAACGTCCTCATAGCCCAAACCAGTCAGCTTTTTTATATCAATCTGCGGGTAGCTAGCAGGTAGCAACAACCCACCATCCTCCGCCATACCTGTCATAACGGCGTCCTTGAACGAACAAGGTTGGGATAGACCCCTAGTGCTGAAATAATTCATTGTGTGGATAATAAACTTTTTGTGTTATTTTGTCCACAAGTTGCATTAGAACGTTTTAAGTATGATGCAGAAAAGATATATGAATTTCTTGACGGTAGTGTTCAAACGTGGAGCTTTTCATAGATATAGTCATATCTTCGTCTATACTTCTGCTTAGTTCACCAAGCGATGGATAGTCGTCAGCAATAGCCTTTGAGAAACCCGCTCCCAAGAAAAATAGTTGTTTCATTTTATTATAAGACAATGTCGTTCTGTAGTTCTTTTAACTCGGCAAGTGAAAGCCCTGTGAGTCCAGCAACTTTATCAAGCGCAAAACCGTTAACCAAAAGCCCCTTAGCAATCTCTAACGCCTTTGCTCGCAAGCCTTCCAGTTTGCCTTTTCGCTCGCCCTCCTGCATACCTATTAGCATGCCCTCATCAAACGCCTCTTCACGCCATACCCTTTTAGCTACATTGATGTCAAACTCTGATGTCAACATACCCATATTCATTACCTCCCGTGAGTGTCTATATAGAAAGTCTTTTAGTATCCCCCGCTCTATACATATCCTTATAGCTCGCTCCATTGCACTGGCTAAAGCGACTTTGTCCTCGCTATTTATCCCCTTTGTCTCTTGCCTAACAACCTCTACAAACTCCGCATAGTCCCCAAGCGTTCCACTCGCTTGCAATACCTTGCTATTATGCCCTTTATTAACATTCAACACTCTCGCTTCTAACTCTAAAAAGCTATGCACGTCTTTATGTGTTTCGTCTTTTGCAAACATCTCAGATAGCTTTATATAATAATCATCTGCTTTTAACGAAGTAACGCCATTATATAACACTATAAACTCTGGACGGGGAATTGTCAACCTGTTCCTCTTATACACAGCCTCGTCATCTACTATACCCTCATATAAACGAGCTATATATTCTAAAAAACGCAACGGCATATTATCGTTTATAGTTGACTGGTGCTCCATTAAAACAACTAGCTTATCTGCTATAGTAAATGATATATCGTTTCGTCTACCCATAAATAAGACGTTCTCTAGCGTATTGATTGTGATTCCGTCTGAAACTGTATAGCTAACACCATCAATGGCATTGTATAGCTCAACGAGCTTCTCTTTTTCAGAGAATAACGCTGTAAATACGCTATCCTTGTATTCCCTGTTGGTATCAACATCTGACATAATACGGGATACTATAATAAAAATATGTGGTTGTCAACAGAATAAACGGCAATAATTTATGCTTGACGAAAGCAGTTCAAATATACTCCAGCAATAGCTCATAAGCCAATAAAAAAGTTTGTAAATTTAACCAAGATTAGAAAAACACGTTTTTTACCTTTGTAGCACAATTATTTTTAGATGTCAAAGAAAAGGCTATGAGCTGTAAAGGTAGGCTTTTCCTCCCCCTTGACGGGGGCAACCTCGTTGACGGATACAGGTGGATGTGCCCTAATCCATATTTAGAAATTTCCTATTGCAAAATGTAATAGACTGCGGTACAATCGCAGGTGCTGTGGTCTTAACATCGACAACGGAAGGTTGATAATGCCAAAATTTAATGATTTTGATATGGAAAACTGGAAAGAGTTGACCGATATTGACACAGGTAGCCTGTGGATTATTGAACGAAGGGACAACATTGGCAAACACCGCGGATTTTATCATGGCAATTTTGTTCCGCAAATTCCGCGCCATTTTATTAAACGTTTTACAAAATTGGGCGATGTGGTGCTTGACCCGTTTATGGGTAGCGGAACGACTGCTTATGAATGTGAAACTCTCGACAGAGACTTTGTTGGTATAGATATAAAGCCTGAAATGATTGCTTATGTACGAGAAAGATTAAATGAACAAGCATTGCTTTATGAAGGCGATAGCACAGATGAAAAAGTATTTGATACAATCTGTGCCGACTTGCAAAAACATAATCGCAAGAATGTTCAGTTGGTGGTTTTGCACCCGCCTTATTTTGATATATTGAAGTTTAGTGATAACCCTAAAGATTTATCAAATGCAAAGAATTTAGACGAATTCAAAAGCTCTTTTGCGTTAGTAGTGAATAACTGCATAAAACTGCTTGAAAACGGGCGGTATTTAGTGGTTGTAATTGGCGATAAATATTCTAAAGGGCAATGGCATCCTTTGGGTTTTTATTGTATGAATGAATGCATGAACTTGGGATTAACCTTGAAAAGTATAATCGTAAAGAACATGGACGGCAACAGAGCAAAACAAGGCAAAAACGATATTTGGCGGTATCGTGCGCTGTCGTCAGATTATTATTTATTCAAGCACGAATACATATTGTTGTTCAAGAAAGGATAAAGTATGACTAAAACAGAATTATTTTTAGAATTGGCAAAACCAGATGGCAAAGGGCAGAGCCGTTGGGTTAATGCCCCAGAATTTGATGGTAAATATAAAGAGTTGCAACTGGGCAACGGCGGTAGCTGGTGCCGTAGAGAGTCAGCACTTGCCAAAAAATATATAATTGAGTTTGACAAAACAAAAACTGCTGGCAATTCCATAGATGCAATTCGCCTTGTTGGACTGAATACCGAAAAGCAGTTTAATCAGCGGATTCGTGCCGATATTCGTGAAATGCTACAGAAAGAAAATTGTGTTATGCTGGGTATAAGGGGCAATTCAGAGAATACAAAAATTGAAATAGACCATAAAGATGGGCGAAAAAGCGATTCACGTGTTTCAGATATAGCAACACAAGCAGTATCTGACTTTCAACCCTTGTGCAAAGCTGCCAATGATGTTAAAAGGCAGATTTGCAAGCTTTGCAAAGAAACTAATAAACGTTGGAATGCAAAGAATATAAAAGGAAATCCTTATCCTTTTTATGAAGGAGATGAAAGCTGGAATGAAATATTGGGTTGTAAGGGGTGTTATCAGTACGACCCTGTGGAGTATCGTAAAGAATCAGTCCGTAAAATAAGCAAGGAAGCGGCGGATTATATCTCTAAAAAATTATTTGGAAACAACGTATGAACTATATCGGCTCCAAGCATTCTTTGTTGGATTTTCTGGAAAGAGGCATACTAACAATAGCGAGTGACGCTTGCCACACTTTTTGCGACTTGTTCGCTGGGACAGGTGCGGTTGGGCGACATTTCAAGACAAAGGGCTTTTCTGTTATTGCTAATGACTTGCAATATTACGGGTATGTTTTGAACAAGCATTATATTGGAAATCACCGTCCATTGGAGTTTGCAAATCTTGATGAAGTTCCTAATCCTACCACAGAAAGCGTTTGTGCGTATCTATCTAAATTACCAGCTCAGCACGGCTTTATTTATAACAACTATGCTGGGAATAGCGGACGCTTATATTTTTCTGACGAAAACGCCGGAAAATGCGATTCAATTCGTGAAAAGATAGAGAAGTGGCATAAAAATAACAAAATTACAGATGGCGAATATTATTTTCTAATAACAAGTTTGCTAGAGCAGATTGACAAGCATGCAAATACCGCATCGGTCTATGGGGCTTTCTTAAAAAAATTAAAATCATCGGCACAAAGAGTTTTTAGCTTAGTGCCTTCGCCGTTGTTGATAAATGCTCAAGAGCACAAAGTTTATAATAAAGACGCAAACGTCTTGGTTCGTGAGATTGAAACAGATATCTTATATCTTGACCCGCCGTATAACGAGCGACAATATGCCAGTAACTATCATTTACTGGAAACGATTGCTAGATATGATTCTCCAGCAATAAAAGGAAAAACAGGACTGCGGAATTATGATGAACAAAAATCAGATTACTGCCGCCGTTCTGACGTGAAAGGGGCTTTTGCGGATTTAATCAAAAATGCACGGGCAAAATACATATTCTTGTCATACAATAATGAGGGGCTACTTTCATTAGGCGACATCAGGGACATTATGTCTTCACGAGGAGAATATGGTTTTTTTACGCAAGAATACAGCAGGTTCAAGGCAGATGCTAATCGCGACTATACTGCCAATAAAACAACTGAATATCTGCACTGGGTAAAGGTTGAGAATTAACAACTTCTCCCTTGACTTAAAAGTGTATCTATCTACAAAAGCAACTCCGTTGATGTTGCAAAAAAACTAATCTTGTTGTAGTATAACCAAACTGAGGGGGTGGCAGGCGTGTTTATATTTGATAGATTTACAGAGCGGTCGCGGTTTGTATTGCGGCTTTCTCGTGTGGAAGCCGAGCGGCTCTCAAGCGAATATATAGAGCCTGAACACCTGCTTATAGGGCTTTTGCGCGACCCTAAAAACTCTTGGGTGATAACTGAAATATTCAAATCTCATAAGATACTTATTCCTAGATTGATAGAGGAGATTAGCAACACATCAGAATATAGCGGGTTTGTGTTGCGTGGGGGGTTGCCACTAAGCACATTGTCTCAACGCGTATTGGCACATAGTTTTGAAGAAGCAAAACTGCTGGGTCAGCTATATATCCATCCAGAGCATATAATGCTAGGTCTTATGCGTGAAAAGCGCGGACGTGCGTTTTCTACCCTCTCTAAATTGGGCTTTGACTATGCCATTATAAAAGAAGATATGATTAGACACCTTACTAGGGCACACGCTAAGGTAATGTCTGCAACGCCCACGCTAGATGAATTCGGCGTAGATTTAACGCTGAAAGCTGTCAATGCCCTGCTAGACCCAGTTATCGGGCGGCAGATGGAGATAAACCGCTTAATGCGCGTGTTGTCGCGCAGGGTGAAAAATAATGCGATACTATTGGGTGAGCCGGGTGTCGGCAAGACTGCTGTTGTGGAGGGTATAGCTCAAAGGCTCGCAACAGATGATGTGCCGTCATCACTGAAAGGCAAGAGACTCATATCGCTGGAAGTTGGCGGGCTGGTAGCAGGCACAAAATATCGCGGGCAGTTTGAGGCGCGTATTAAGGCTATCATAAAGGAAGTTGAAGCGGCTAAAGACATAATAATATTCATTGACGAGATGCA
>BNUJ01000006.1 GCA_025997275.1 Deferribacterales bacterium | reverse complement strand
ATTTTTGCCACGCTCTATCTCATCACCGGGGATTGTATCACGTTTAGGCAGAACCGCATCTACCTTGCCTATGTTAATAGAATAGTAGCCAGAACGTTCATCGCCTTTAATAACCGTGCCATTTAGGATAGTATTGCCAATCTTGCTCTGATATTTTTCATAGACATGACGCTTCTCTACCTCACGCAACTTCTCCATTAGACGCTGTTTTGCGATAAGTGCTGCCTGTCTGCCTAAGTCTTTAATGACAATCGGCACCATCAACATATCGCCCAGCTGAGGGTTGCTTTTATACTGCTCCGCCTCTTTCAGCGTTATCTCGTCCCAATTGCTAACACTGGTCTCAGTTACCTCTTTCGGCACTTTTATATCAAGCTCGCCGGTGTCAACGTCAACGATTATTTCAGGCTCAAGATATTTACCTATGCGCTTTGCCACAGCAGCTGCGATAGCATCGTGCATAGCCTCCGAAAGCTCCTCACGCGTGATACCTTTCTCGCGCTTTAGCTCTCCAAGCTCCTGCATGATAAAATCTCTGCCGATAGCACTATTATGAGTCGTCTCCATATACCTAAAAACTCCTTATTTTTCTATATTTATCTACTAAGCTATAACTCTATCTCAAGTTTGGCTTTCTTTACATCAGCTACTTTTACCTTAAACACAACGCCCTCTTCTTTACAATCAAGCGAAACTATACCGCCTGATACATCTATAATATTCCCCCGAAAGCGTTTGCGCCCACTAGCGTCTTTCTCTCTAGTCTCCAAAAGACACAGCCTCCCGATATTCTCTATGAAATCAGCTTCATCTCTCAGCGGTCTGTCAATACCAAGGGAGGAAACCTCTAAAGTATAGCTCTTAAAGGGGATAAAGTCATCCCCATTGTTATCAAGCCAAGCTGATATGCCCCGCGACACTGCCGCACACCTATCAAGGCTAACCCCTTCAACGGCACTATCAAGCATAATGCGCATAACAGTGCCCTCTCGCTCCCTTTGCAGGGTAATGCCGTAGAGTTTCAGCCCCTGCCCAGTCGCAAGTTCGCTCGCAATGGGCGCAATCACATCAACAACGCTATTATTCACAACTAACACCGCTATCCGTATAATAAAAAATGTGGGATTGAACCCACACAGCTACTAGATTACTACATAATAAATAAAAAAACAAGAGGGGAGTATGGAAATATTTATGCTACAATAGGCAGAGGAGCAGATATGAGGGGTAGCATAAAATGAAGCGAATATATCTGCCGATAGGTATAGATATTGTTGCAGATGGTGATGTGGCGATTACAGATGCAAACGCACACTACATCACAAAAGTGTTGCGCCTAAATATTGGCGATGAGCTTGAAGTGTTGATGCCAACTAAACTTGTCCGTGTTAAAATTGTAGCGCAGGACAAGCGTGAGGTAGTTGTCCGTGCCACTAGTGCTCGCGATATTATCGTGCCCGATTATTCATTCTGCGTTTATCAGTGTCTGTTAAAGCGCGAATATATGGATACTGTGGTAGAAAAGCTCACGGAGATTGGGGCGACAAAAATTGTTCCCGTCATAAGCAAACATAGCGGTGCGCTAAAGGAAAACGCTCTAAAAAGGTATAAAAGTATCGCTGTAGCAGCTACTCTGCAGTCTGAGCGAGAACAGCCTCCTGAGATAGCTGATGACATGCCTATCAGCGATATAGCAATAGAAAGTGGTGGAAATAATATACTATTTTATGAACGTGCACCCGTAAAAACTCCTCCAGTTGTAACAAGCAGAAATATCAATATTGTGATAGGTCCTGAGGGGGGCTTTACAGATGACGAGGCGTTAATGTTGGCAAACAAGGGCTTTGATATAGTTTCACCCGTTAGCAATATATTAAAGGCGGAAACTGCAGCGATAGTATTTGCAGGGCTAGTGATGAGTGCACTGGAAACAAGCGGATGACTGATATAGCTAAGATGCGGGTTGCCATTGATGAGGCGCAACGGGCAGCTGATGAACTTGAAACGCCAATCGGTGCGGCACTATTTATAAATGACGAACTTCTTTCAGCGGAGCATAACCGCAAGGAGCAACGCAGGCAGGCAACAGCCCATGCCGAGATACTGGCGATAGAACGTGCATGTGAAATAGTAGGCAATTGGCGACTAATAGGGGCGGAGCTATTTGTGACAGCGGAACCGTGTTTTATGTGTGCGGGGGCGATATTGCAGGCGCGTATAGCCCGCGTGGTGTTCGGAGTATGCGAGCCGAAATTTGGCGGTGTCATTAGCAGAGCGCAACTATTTGATGCCGATGGGCTGAACCACCGTGTGAACTATAGCTACGGACTATGCGCCGACGAGATTGCCGAGGCGATGCAAACATTCTTCAGAATGCTAAGGGAGAGATAAATAGAAAGACTGTTATTACCTATTTATCAGTTGTAGTGCCATTTGCGGCAACTGGTTAGCTTGTGCTAGCATTGCTGTGGCTGCGTTCATCATTATCTGGTTCTTCGCGAACTCTGCACTCGCCTTTGCCATATCAATATCCCTTATCCTGCTTGACGCCGCCAGAATATTTTGCTGTCCGATAGATAACGATTTCAACGCATATTCCATCCTGTTGATACGAGAACCTATCTCCGCCCTCTGCTGCACTACATTTTTAATGGCAGAATCTATCTTAAAAAGTGCCCTCTGCGAATCAGGCAAGGTAGTCAGATATACATCATTTATCTCTAACGACACAGTATCAACCCTGCCTACGCTTATATCCATATACTGCCCCGCATTCGCACCTATCTGCGTATCAGTCTCTCTGTTCGCTATATGGATATACTGCGGGTCTAAATTTGCGTCCTGCTCAAATACTATATTGCCATCAACACCCATCTTCGCACTGGTAATTATATTCGGGTTGAGCTTTATATTAACCCCCTTTATAACACCCCTCATCATATAGTCTATTGATATATCACTATTGATATACTGCTCCGTATGCGCATCAAATACGTTCATCGTTATAACATCATTCTCAGACTGCTGTATCTGCTCTATGCTTAACGCCTTAAGGATATCTTCATCCGCTACAAAACGTATCTCTGAATTCCGACCCGTCATAGCCCCCTGTATAACAATAGTGCCCTTCACAGCATCGTTACCACTACCAGTAGCTGTTACTATATGTGCCAGTCTGCTGATGTCAACATCGGGGTCGCCCATCTCTAGTGTTATAGCTATCGCATAAGCTATCTTATCGTTCAGCTCCTGCAATGTATTATACTTGTCCAGATATATATCAGCAGTCTTGTTGTTGCCGAGCAATGTCAGCTTTCTAGTATTATCTAAGAGCATGCGACCATTCGAATCTGTGAACTGCGCTACGTCCATAAGACGAGCCTCGCCAACAGGTAATGCCACATACTCCACCATACGTTTGTTGCTAGCTGTTTCAAACGCAGAAACAGGCAACACAGTCTTCATCACACGAAACTCGCCAGTATTATCAATCGTAACAACATTGTATTGCAGGTCGCCGTTGTCTTTATCCCACAGGACACGCGGCGTCTGGAAACCAAGCTGAGAGTCATTCGTATCTGGATATTGCGCAAAGTTCATATTGCCCGCTTTCGCAGTTGGCACGTCCATACTAACCACTCGTTGCGTGTCATCGGCAGGTGTTATCGCAGTGGAAGTTGAGTGCGTTATCCCCATCAGTGCTTTCGCTCCCGGCGTTATGTGCGAAATGTCAGAGAAATTAATTATCATATTAGGTGCACTCCCCCAAAAGCTCATCACGCTTGTTGTGGAGCAGTTAAACTCCATAACGCCATTACCATCACCAGGGTCATAAACTAGGCTCGTGACGATGTCAAGCGTCACAGTTTCATCACTTGTTACGCTGTATAATGTAAATTTGAAGTTAGTTGCAGAAGAAGAACCAACAGTGAGCACGTCTGCTATTCCGTTATATTCTACGGCAATATAAAAACCCATGTTGTTAGGACTACTACCAAGCATAACCACAATATCACAATTTGGATTAGAAGCTGGACTACTATTCAAAGAATCAGTTCCCCATAACCCACCAGTGGACCATAAGAGTGCACCCGCACCAATATTATTCGGATATCCTGTAGTGCCAGAGCCATAGTGGACAGAATAGCCTGCGTCGAATCTCCCCAAGCTACTTATGCTCACTGCTGCTGACGACATATTAACAGTCGCAGTCGTAGCAAGTGAGGTATAGCCTGAAACAGTATAGAGATTACGCGTAGTGAGACTCTCTGTGCTAAATATATTCGTCTTATAAACGGCATTCTGTCCCGGCTCTACACTAAACTCCAGCTTGTAGTTGCCACCAGCTGGCGCACCCGTCAATATAACATCTATCCCAGCATTACTACTACTCCATAGCCCTGACGCATCACCCGATAACAACTTATGTGTATTAAAATCAGTCTCAACTGAAATCCTATCTATATCTGCCTTTAACTGTTCCAACTCCGCCTGCAATGCCCGCCTGTCATTAGCCGTAAACGTGGCATCCCCCGCCTCCACCGCTAACTCCCTCATCCGCTGCAGCATATCGCCTATCACACCCATACTGCTGTCCGCTACCTGCAGAAAACTAATGCCATTCTGCGCACTAATCGCCGCCTTAGCCATACCCTTCAACTGTATCTGTAGTTTCTCAAACACTGCCATCCCAGCTACATCATCACTAGAACGATTGATACGCAAACCGCTAGACAACCCCTCTACACTCTTCTCCAGCGCACGATTGGCAACATTAAGATGCCTGTTGGCAGTAAATGACAACGAATTAGTATAAATCTGCACGACTCTCTCCTTTTACAGCCCTCATACAGCTATAACAGCTATAACAGCTATAACATTTTAGCTATTAGCCTCCATGCAATACAATTCGCTATCGGCAGATTGTTAGGGAAAGTTTAAGGGAAACTTTACTTCTTGCCACGTTGCAACAGTCGTTTATCCATCTCTTCTATCTCTTGTTCAGCTTTCAGCAGCTCCTTTTTAGGGTCTTTGCCCGCCCAGCGCAGCGGCAATTCACGCACCCGTTCAAACACTGCATATAAAGTAGGGATAAAGAATATGCCTATTAAGCTGGAAAATAGCATACCGCCGATAATTGTTGTGCCGATACTCTTCTGTGCCGCTGCACCCGCACCGCTTGCCACAAACATCGGTATCGTGCCGCCGATGAACGCAAAGCTAGTCATAATAACCGCTCTGAACCTCATTTTCGCACCTTTCACCGCCGACTCTATCACACTTGTTCCCTCTTTCTCACGCGAGTCTTTGCTGAACTCCACCATAAGTATCGCATTTTTAGCCGCCAACGCAATCAGCACGACCAGTCCCAGCTGAACATACAGGTCAATAGCTATCCCCCTAAAATGCACAAACAATACCGCACCAAATATCGCCACTACTACTGATATTATAACAGGTAGCGGGATAATCCAGCTTTCGTATAGCGCCACAAGGAACAGATACGCAAATAAAAACGACAACGCAAAGATAAAGAGCGTTGAACCGCCTGCTTGACTCTCTTGCAACGCCAGCCCCGTCCACTCGAACTGGTAACCCTCTGGCAGCTTTATATCTGACATGGCTCTCATAGCCTCACCTGAGCTTGAACCCAACGCAGGCTCGCCACGTATAGTGACAGCAGGATAGTTGTTATAGCGCGAAAGTATTGACGGACCCACAACCCTATTAACATTAACAATAGAGTTTAGCGATATCATGTCCCCCTTGCCACTGCGGACATACAGCCCCGTAATACTTTCAGGTTTATCGCGATATTGCGCATCAGCTTGCACATTGACCTGCCACGTCTTGCCAAAGGCATTATAGTCGTTCACATAATACCCGCCTAGCATTACCTGCAACGTGTTAAACACGTCTGATATATTCAAGCCCATACTAAGTGCTTTTTCTCTATCAATATCCAAGTATAACTGCGGATATGTGGTTGAAAACTGGCTGGTTACACGCGATATATTAGGATTTTGATTGGCGGCTACCACCACGCCCATCATAGTAGAGGCAAGCTCCTGAGGCGTTGCACCCGATGTGCTTTCAAGCACATACTCAAACCCGCCACCCACACTAACACCCATAATAGGCGGCAGGTTAAAGACCACCACAGACGCCTTTTGGTAAGCGAACGTTCGTTTATATACCTCGCTTATTATGCTCTCAACGTTGAGTGTCTTGCCTTTGCGCTCCTCATAAGGTTTCAATGCTACGGCTATAAGAGCGGCATTAGACATAGCAGCACTGCTCAATATGCTAAACCCTGATACCGTGACAACACTATTAACACCCTGTATTGAGCGAACTATATCTGCAACCTCCGCAGACGCCAGCTTCGTGCGGTTCAGCGATGCGCCGTCAGGCAGACGAATTTCACCTAGAAAGAAACCCATATCCTCACTGCTGAGGAATGTTTTAGGGGTAACCCTGTCATTAAACAGCACAAGAATCGCTACGCCCAGCACCGCAACCGCCACAAGGGAAAACACCGCTATCTTGAACTTGACGATTTTTTCAACGATACGCACATACGCATCTCTAGTGCCGTCAACAAAACCCACAAACATATTTACAAACTGGTTTTGCGAGTGAGATGGTTTCATTATCATCCCGCAAAGCGCAGGGCTTAGCGTCAAGGCATTTATTGCAGATAACACTACCGCAGATACTAACGATATTGCAAATTGCGAATAAATCGCCCCAACAGTGCCCGGGAAGAAACCAACAGGGATAAATACCGACAACAACACCAGCGTGATAGCTATAATAGGCATAGTTATTTCACGCATAGCTATTGAAGTAGCCTGTTTAGGGGTAAGTCTAGGGTTAGCGGTCATTACGCGCTCAACGTTTTCTACCACGACAATAGCATCATCCACAACTATGCCGATTGCAAGCACCAATGCAAGACTAGTCACCATATTGAGCGATGAGCCTGTGAGCTTTAACGCTATAAACGTGCCGATAAGCGATACGGGTATAGTTACCATAGGTATCAAGGTAGCCCGCCAGTTGCCCATAAAGAAAAATACCACTATAAGCACCAATATAACGCCTACCGCCAGCGTGAATATAACCTCCTCAACCATGTAGTTAACAAAGACGGTCATATCGCCTACAACGACATACTCCATATCTTCTGGGAAGTTTTTAGCCAGCCTGTCAAGCTCCGCACGTGCAGCTTTAGCTACACGCACACTATTAGCAGTAGGTAGCTGGGTTATCTGTATGGCACTTGAAGGCATCCCATTTAGCATAGAGTCAACTGCAAGCGACTGCGCCCCCTGTTCCAGCTTTGCTATCTCACGCAGACGCAACATTGAACCATCGCTATTTACACGGATAACAATTGAACCAAACTCAGCAGGCGTAGTCAATCTACCCTTAGTCTTTAGTGTGAACTGAAACATCTGTGCATCAGCCATAGGCTGTGCGCCCACCTGCCCGACCGCCGCTTGCACATTCTGCGTCCGCAGAGCATTGACGACATCGTTCACGGCGATGCCTAGATTAGCCATACGCTCATTATCAAGCCATATACGCATACTATTTATAGCAGAGCTGAAACTCGTAGCCGATGACACGCCCGGCACACGAGCAAGAGCGTCAAGTATATTTAATTGAACATAGTTGTTTAGATAAAGCCCATCGTAGCTACCATTCGGGGAGCGCAACGCAACCATCAAGAGCATATTATTACTGCGCTTAGATACCTGCACACCTCTGCTCTGCACCTCTTGCGGCAGCTTCGCTTCAACAGTCTTGACGCGGTTTTGTACATTGACTGCGTCAATATCAACATCAGTGCCGACTTCAAAGACCACAGTCAGCGAATACGCCCCGTCATCACTGCTGGTAGAACTCATATACAGCATATTATCAACGCCGTTGACTGCCGTTTCTATGGTCTCTGCAACCGTTGACTGCACCGTTGCCGCGTCAGCACCGGGATACACTGCACGCACGCTGATAGAGGGCGGTGATATGTCAGGATACTGCGCCGTAGGCAGGCTAGACATACATATATAGCCTGTAATCGTTATTACAAGCGATACAACTATTGCAAATCGCGGTCTGCGAATAAATACATCACTAATCATTTGCATGCTCCCGCATCATTTGCTACTTTTTGCCGCCAGCAGCATTCTGCAATTGCTGCTGAACCATTCCGTTATATTGTTCCTTAGTCAACGGAGTCACTGGCGCACCGGGTTTCGCCTTCTGTATGCCATCAATAATAAGCATTTCACCATCTTGCACGCCCTCTAACACCACCTGAAGCTCTCCGATGTAAGCACCTGTTTTAACATTGCGCCGTTGAACTACCTTTGACGCATCTACAACTAACACATACTGCCCGCCTATGTCGTTAATAATAGCCGACTGAGGAACGACAACACGGCTTTCAGCATTCCTGCCACGTATTGATACAGACACCGTCTGTCCCTGCGCAAGCAAACCTTCAGGGTTAGTAAATTCACCGCGTATGCGGACGGCATCAGTAGAACCATCCACAGCATTATCAATAAAGTTAATCTTCCCTAGATGAGAATATTCACTGCCATTTGATAGTATTATCGCCAAATCAGCAATATTTGCGATTGCTGCTGATGTTAGATTATCAGGCAATATATGGCGCATAGCTTGAATTTGTTTCTCTGATATATTAAACAATACATACACAGGGTCTGGTGCTATAACAGTCGCTATAACACCAACGCTGGGACTAACCATTTCACCTATATTGTAAGCTATCAGCCCAACCTTGCCCGCAATAGGGGAACGCACGTCGGTGTATTCTAAGTTCAATCTAGCATTATCAAGTGCAGCCGCCGCCGCTGATACATTGGCAGTTGCAACATCCGCCGCCGCATATACATTATCGTATTGCGCTTGAGATATGCCGTTTGATTCAAGCAGCGCCTTGTTCCTATCTAACGTGCTCTTAGCATTGCGCGCATTAGCCTGAGCTTGCGCAAGTGCCGCCTGAGCCTGCCGAACAGCCGATATATACTGACTCTTTTCTATAGTAAATAAAATTTCATCCTTTTTGACAAATGAGCCTTCTTTAACAGTTATCTTCTCTAAAAAGCCACTCACGCGCGCCGTTATCGCCGCTTTCTCCGCCGCTTCAACCTTGCCTATAAATGTTTCAGACATTGATACTTGCTGCGATTTAACAGTATCAACCACAACAGGCGGAGTCATCTGCGCCCTAGGAGCACCGCCAGACAACTTATTCTTTATAGTCAAACCTACAGCAAGAACAACTGCAACAGCCACCACAGCAATGATAGTAGTTTTCTTTTCAATTTTTTTTCCCACAAATGTCATAGAACCTCCAAAAGTAGAATAAACTATATATTCTTTAGTTTAATATTAACAGTTCTGCCGCTCTGCGATATGCCTGCCACACCATCAAAGCCAAGCGAACGGATTCTATCAGCTAGCGCAGAGGCTGCAAGATAACCCGTCACCTCAAATATACTGACATTGCCATCAAATGACGACATATCACCTGTAAGCACAATCCTGCGCTTTTTCAGGGTATCTATCACGCTATTAGTGGTCTTGGCATCCTGCCCCTCAAATGAAATGGTTACATTATATAACTCAGCCTTTTGAGCCGATGCCTGCGCCACAGAGCCACGCGAAAACAACAGAGCAGCATCAACGGCTTTATTCAACGCCAACTGGACGCACTTTGCCGCATCGCTATCATTTGCAACAACCTCTTTCCGCATCAAATGAACTAGCGAACTTGACTTGGTCGCTGTGGCATAAGACGTATCAGCAACGAGCGTACAAGAACTGCCTGCGGCTAAATCAGTAAGCTTTACGTGAAAGTTATATACATACTGCGCCGAGATTGACTGAAAGGCAGACAACAAGTCGCTGTGATTCTCTTGGTCTATAACCTCTTGCTCAAAGGCTATCTGGTCATTTGTTGAATACTGGTATTGGCGGAAAATATCAGCTAGTGCCCGCCGCACATCATCAGTTTTCATATAGTCAGGCAGTCCCGTCACTACAAAAACTGCCTGCGAAGTATTTGAGACCATATTATTAGCTGCTTCATCACCTATAGCGTCGTCAATATTGAGTCTAACGGTAGTCTCTACGCTGTCTCCTGACAACGTTCTGGATAAAATAGCGTAAGATTTAATGAATGTAAGGTGCTCTTCGCCTATGTTTAAGGGCTTTGCGGGGCGCAACCCCTCAACATACAGACGCAACCCTCCCATCAGGGCGTTATTAAGGGCACGCTTCTGTGCTGAACGCAAGTCGCCGTTCCCCACGTTAGCTGCCCCTCTATATGTGATTTCCCCCGCATACAACTGGTGCAACGGGTGTAGCGGGGCAACCCCGCATAGCATAAATAGCGTTAGCAGGGTTAGGAGCAACAACACAGGTGTTCTATTTATACGTTCCACAAGTAGTAATTATAATACTTTATCACTGCTAAAACAATAAAAAAATGTTAACGAGAGATAGAGGGAGGGATTGACATTTTCTTGTCTTTAATACACATTGTTTAACGCTATGTTAAATATTGCGATGTATGAATGTTGCTTTAAGAGCAGTGCTATAAGCAAGCTGAAAGAGACTGCTAGCATCTATGTATATGGAACGCTTGGAGTGGGCATAGCCATTGCGAGGGCGTTGCTTGAGCATAACCTGCCCTTTGCGGGCTTTATAGACTCCTACAACTATGGCAAAACTATACAGATAGATGAGGGGGAGGCAGACTACAAAATCTACCACATAGATAAGCTCGCCGACAAACAAGCCGCTATATTCATATCCAGCGTAGTTCATTACCTAGAAATACATGATAGCATAGTTATGCGTGGCTTCAATAATATTATTGACCCAATCAGCGTGTTGGATAAGGGAAACTGCCCGCTAGACTCTCTTCTAATGTATGTGGGACACCCTATCTTTTGGATGCCTACCGACTGGGCTGAGCATAAGGACAAATACGAGTGGTTGAAAAGGCTGCTAGCTGACGAAAAATCGGTAGCAGTGTTCAAAACCATAATGGATGTCTGCGTTCTGCATGGCTGGAGCGATGTTACACATTTTCATAAACTATTCGCACAGGTAGATGACAAGATTGAACTCCAATACGAGGAGTTTATGCAAGGGGACATATTTGTGGACGGCGGCAGCTACGACGCAACGACTGCTAAGGCATTTATCAAGCTAAATCCTAACTACAAAAAGGTATATCTGGTTGAACCAAACCCTGCCAGTATGAAAGTTTGCAAGGCTAGTTTAGACGGATATAGCAATATAGAATACCTACCCTACGGGCTATCTGACAGCAAAAAAACGTTAAAGTTTAATGCTGACGACGAACAGGTGGCATCGTTTAGCGAAAACGGAAATATCTCTGTTAATTGTATGCCGCTAGATATGCTCGTCCAAGAGAACACAGCGATGATAAAGCTAGATGTTGAAGGCTCAGAGCTAGAAGCAATAGCAGGAGCAAAACGTCTGCTGACTAATGGCTCGCCGTTTGCTATATGTGTGTATCATAAGTCAGGCGATATTTGGCGGATACCAGAGCAAATACTGAAACTGAATCCCAACTATAAGCTGTATCTGCGCCACTACGGACCCTCATCAAACGAAATAGTGCTGTTCGGTGTTTAACCTTTCCATTACCCGCTCTACGGAAATTCTTTTCATACACTCGTTGGACGGGCAATTAGGGTAGCCGCCCGCTATTGAATCGCTATTGCAAGGGGTGCAATACAGCCCCTCTGTTGCACCTACAGATATTGCACACTTAAGCCGAGCAGGTGGAACCCTCCTTACTGCAGACGTAGGTCCAAATAGTGCGACAGTTGGGGTATCTACAAGGAATGACATGTGCATGGTGCCCGTATCGCCACATACTAGTGCCCTCGCACTAGCTAGTAGCTCTAAAAGCCCACGCAAGCTAGTCTTGCCTATATAAGACTGAACTGCTAACCCGCTAAATGCGCTTTCCGCCGATGTTTCACTAACACTACCGAGCAGCCCCACAGGAACGCCCTTTATCAACAGTTTTTCCGCTAAGGTGCGATAATTTTTTAATTCCCAACAGCGTAGCCGACTTCTATTATAAGCACCTATCATAGGTGCCAATAACACCATATCTCCCCTGACAGCGTTAATGGTCGCCCTCAGGCGAGCAAATTGTGGCGGCTCTAATACTGCTGATTCATTTTCAAGGGCAAATCTAGCATACTCCACCCCCTCATAACGTTCTGATAATGGTCCAATCGCTCCGCGGTAGCGGACGACTCTGCCACATTCGGCAGTCTTTACCAGTGCTAGGTATCGGTCATTAGCGTAAGTAATATAGACTAGGTCAAAGTGTCTGCCCGCAAGTGCTCGCTGAGCATCTGACTCGGCAAGTAGCCTGTCTTGCCCACCACCAAATAGCATATCGCCCCTGATAGGGATAACTTCATCTATGCCCGCAAACTGCTCTACCAGCTCTGCTGCCCACTCGTAGCATAACCAACTGATATGTGCCTCTGCGTAGCGGGCACGCAACGGCGCAAGCATAGTGCTAGCCATAACTATATCGCCCAGCATACCGAGTTTGACAATGAGAATGGTCATTATGCTATTCCAAACAAGACTATTTCCCCAAATGTAAGCCCATATTTGCGCAAGTATAGCTTGTAGTTGGGGTTGTAGCCCAGTATGCGTTCTGGTATTTTCCATATATCGCCTGACTTATGATACACACAGATAGCAAATGGCGAGCCGTTAGTGAGCAGACGTTTTGCCCCTGCTATTGCATCTAGCTCTAAGCCTTCAACATCCAGTTTAATAAAAACCTTGTCTTCTTTAACTAGAGCGTCCAGTGCTACACACTCAACCGATATATTGCCGTCATCAGCAAAAGCTCCCACCTGTCCGCCAGTGCCGTTAAACTTCAGCGTCTTTTCCTTGTCGGCAAGTCCATAGTGGAGATACTCTATGTTGCTATATTTAGCTAGGTTAGATTTACAAACTGACATATTGAGGGGGTCTGGCTCAAATGCATATATTTTCTTGTAGTTAGGGTTCAGTTTGATAAAAGCTTCGCTACTACCCCCGTCAAAACAACCGCCGTCCACGAAAATATCGCCTTTCATAAACTCTTCATACTGTTTGCTTAACCCATCATCAACTGTGCCCATGCGCTTGTTTAGCTCATAAGTGCCAACGTTGCAACAGCTAACGATAGCATTAAGGACTATCCTTGACCTATCGTCAGCCAATATTTTATCTAAGTCATCGTATTTTTGCTTGTTACGGGCATAGTCGTCAGCTAGCCATAACAAGCCAAGCCCATATTGGGACGTGATTAGTTCATGGTTAGCATCTGAATGCTCAATGATGTCTAATGGGTCAACAATATTATTAAAACCATTAGCCGTAGCCATATCGCAGATAGCAGCATAGTGCGTAACACTTGATATGAGAATATGTGCATTTTTATCGGCTATATCTTCTATACGTGCAACCCTATACGAGAGCTGCCCTCCATCCCCTGCAAGGTTGATAGTCTTTCCATAATTGTAGCTATCAATAAAGCCACGAAACGGCAGGTTGCTGTCTATCAAAAAACGCGCGGTCAGCATGCCCACCTCAAACACACCCCACACATAAATGCCACTAGATGATTTGAAGCTGCTGCCCGCACTGTTGTTAAATTTTATGTTCATTATTCATACCTCTAAATCCAGTGAACTATTATAGCAAAAAATATTGCCCTTTTACGTATTTTAATGTATTACTATACACCATATTAGAAAGGTTATTCTCTATTACTGATGGACGATAAGCTTGACATTTTCTTATTTTTATTATATTACTGAGTTATGCAAAACGCAAATACAAACAGGGAGTATAAAGATACCGTCTTTACCAAGCTGTTTTCAGATAAGGGCAGGCTTGTTGAGCTTTATAATGCGATTGACGATGTGCACTATGCGGTATCAGACGGAATTACAATCAATACCCTAGAGAATGTTCTGTTTATGGGCAGACGAAACGATATATCATTTACTATAGCAGATAAGCTAGTTGTTTTAATGGAGCACCAGTCAACTATAAACGATAATATGCCGTTGCGTTTTTTAGAATATATAGCTCGTTTATATGAGGGTATAGTAGATGACGAGGCTGTGTATAAGAGAAACAGGTTGACAATACCCCGTCCAGAGTTTATAGTGTTATATAATGGCGTTACTTCGTTAAAAGCAGATGATTATTATATAAAGCTATCTGAGATGTTTGCAAAAGACGAAACAAGAAAGGATACACATAACTTTTTAGAGTTAGAAGCAAGAGTATTGAATGTTAATAAGGGACATAACAGAAAAGTATTAAAAGCAAGCGGGACACTTGGGGACTATGCGGAGTTTGTAGAGGTAGTTAGGCAGGAGACAAAGGGGATAGATAGCGAGGATAAGGTAGCTTTAGCTGGTGCAATGGAGCGGGCTATAAGGCTCTGTATAGAGCGGGGTATATTGAAAGACTTTTTATATAGACATTCGCGGGAGGTAATGAATATGGGTATGTTGACATCAGAGTTTGATATTAATGTAGCTAAAAAGGTATGGCGTGAAGAGGCGTTTGACGAGGGCATGCTAATAGGTATGCAGGAGGGCAAGCTAGAAGGCAAGCTTGAGGGCAAGTTTGAAACTGCTAAAAATTTTTTAGCACTAGGTATGCCCCTTGATTTTGTATCAAAGGGCACAGGGCTTTCACTTGCCAAGTTAAAAGAGCTACAGAACGACATAATTGTATAATACGGAGCTGCTAGCTAATAATAAATCAGTGGACTATTATAGCAAAAAAATATTGCACTTTTACGTATTTTAATGTATTACTATGCAATATGTTAGAAAAGTTATTCTCTATCACTGATGTCGGCATAATTCGCACTGTGCGAATACTTGGAATGAAGTTTGAGTTCCTCAACTCAATAGAGTTCGCTAAGAATGTTTTTCGCACTATCAGGGCTACCACTGTGCTGGACTACCTGCCAAAGCTATACATCCCCGTAGCAGAACACTGCAACGACAATTGTTATGGTTGCGTTGCTTTCTCTACCTTAGCTAAAGAAGAATTTTACGACATCAAAACCTTTGAGCAGGATATAAATAGGCTGTCAGAGCTTACCTCGCTTACCTCTGGGGGGGGGCTACTCCCTTATGTTGGTGAGGTTACGTTGGCGGGCGGGGAGCCGTTGCTGAATCCGAACATCATCTCATTTTTTGAGCTGTCTCGTAGGGCATTTCCAGACCCAAGTGTTAAAATTACACTATTCACGAACGGTCTGTTGTTGTTAAAACAGAAAGCACCGTTCTTTAAGGCAGTTTTAGACAACAATATAACTATCTTCCCAACAAAATATCCTGATATGGACTGGAACAAGATAGAGCAATACGTTGAGAGCTTTGGAGTAACGCTTCAGTATAGCACCTATATAGGTTTCCAGTCAGGGGCAGTTTCAAATGAAAACGAGCGAATTTCCGGCAAATTCCCCTTGCATTTAGACGGAAAATGCTCCCTTACACCGTTTGATTCTTACTCACGTTGCACATCATCAAACGGAGCATGCGGTGCGGTTTTGAGGAATGGCAGGCTATATCCCTGCCTTGCCATAGCGAATATTCGTCACTTTAACAGCTATTTTAATCAAAATCTCCCTGTTGCACCTCACGACTATATGGACATCTACAAGGTAGCAAACTACAAAGAAATATTAGAATACATAGCGAAACCGCACCCATTCTGTAAATACTGCGACGTGTCAGGCAGAGTTGCATCGTTTGGCGAATATCGGAAAACAACGCGCGATATCAGCGAATGGACGTAGCGAGTAGGTGCTAGCTCACCCCAAACAAGACTACTTCGCTAATTTTAGACCCATATTTGCGCAAGTATAGTTTGTAGTTGGGGTTGTAGCCCAGTATGCGTTCTGGTATTTTCCATATATCGCCTGCTCTATGGTACACTGATATTGCAAATGGTGAGCCGTTAGTAAAGAGCCGTTTAGCACCCAGTATGGCGTCCATCTCTGCCCCCTCAATATCCATCTTGATAAACGCCTTGTCCTCTTTAACTACATCATCTAAAGGCACACATTCAATGGTTTGTTCTCCGCTCTCCCTAACCATAGACACCTCGCCGCCGACGCCCACATGAAACTTCAGTCGTTTGCGCATATCCGAACACCCGTATGCTAGGTATTCAACCCCACTATAGTCAGAAAGTGCCTCCTTTACCCACTTCATTCTGTGAGCATCAGGCTCAAAGGCATATATTTTCTTGTAGTTAGGGTTCAGTCTCATAAATGCAATGCTATTGGTGCCATCATAAGAACCGCAGTCGGCAAATACCCCCCCCCCCCCGCTGGCTGTCATAAACTCCTCATACTGATAAGCTTCATCCTCGCTAACAGCCGCAATAGCTCTGCGAACATCAATAGGGCGAGTATCCCCGTCAGCCAGTTTAATAACAGCTGACAGAACATCTTTTGACCTCTCATCTGATAAAATCTTATTTAGGTGAGCATATTTCTGCTTATTTTTAGGGTAATCATTGCATATAGAGTGCACAAGCCATTCAGAGTAGATTGTCCTTATCATATCCTCTTGTTCTGGGGCAGCACAGTCGTACAATAGCATCGTATCAACTATATTGCTATCCTTAAAACCACACTCTACTGCTTTATCATATATTTCCATGTATTGGTTAATGCCTGATATTATTAAGGTTTTGCTATGCTTGTCAGCTATTTCATCAGGGGCAGACACCTTTATCTCCTTGCCACATAGTTGAACAGACTTGCCATGCTTATAGCTGTCAATAAATCCAAGAAAGGTTAAACCGCTATCCAGCAACCCCTGCGCTAAATTATAGCCAAGTCTATTCGTCCCCCAAATGTAGATACCGCTGGCTGATTTGAGCCTGTCAATTGCGCCACTATTAAACACTATATTACTCATTATGCCTCCAAACTACACAGACTATTATAGCAAAAAAAATTGCCCTTTTACATATTTTAATGTATTACTATACACTATGTTAGAAAGGTTATTCTCTATTACTGATGGACGATAAGCTTGACATTTTCTTATTTTTATTATATTACTGAGTTATGCAAAACGCAAAGACAAACAGGGAGCATAAAGATACCGTCTTTACCAAGCTGTTTTCAGATAAGGACAGGCTTGTTGAGCTTTATAATGCGATTGACGATGTGCACTATGCGGTATCAGACGGAATTACAATCAATACCTTAGAGAATGTTCTGTTTATGGGCAGACGAAACGATATATCATTTACCATAGCAGACAAGTTAGTTGTTTTAATGGAACATCAATCAACTATAAACGATAATATGCCATTAAGGTTTTTAGAATATATAGCTCGTTTATATGAGGGTATGGTGGATAACGATGCGGTATATAGGAGAAACAGGTTGACAATACCCCGTCCAGAGTTTATAGTGTTATATAATGGCGTTACTTCGTTAAAAGCAGATGACTATTATATAAAGCTATCTGAGATGTTTGCAAAAGACGAAACAAGAAAGGATACACATAGCTTTTTAGAGTTAGAAGCGAGAGTGTTGAATGTTAATAAGGGACATAACAGAAAAGTATTAAAAGCAAGCGGAACGCTTGGGGACTATGCGGAGTTTGTAGAGGTTGTTAGGCAAGAGACAAAGGGGATAGATAGCGAGGATAAGGTAGCTTTAGCTGGTGCAATGGAGCGGGCTATAAGGCTATGTATAGAGCGGGGTATATTGAAAGACTTTTTATATAGACATTCGCGGGAGGTAATGAATATGGGTATGTTGACATCAGAGTTTGACATTAACGTAGCTAAAAGGGTATGGCGTGAAGAGGCGTTTGAAGAAGGAATGGAAATAGGGGAGCAACAACTGTCCCAAGAGGCTTTGTCGCTCCTTGATAGTGGCGACTTAGGTTCTCTAAGGAGACGTCTTTTGGCAAGTGTTACGTCATATAAAAGCCAAGATACGATAAGCTAGTGTATTACTCTCAATGAGGTAACGTATTTAATGTGTCACCATACACCACGTTAGGAAAGCTGTTCTCTCTATAAGGATATGTATAGAGCGTGGTATATTGAAAGACTTTTTATATAGACACTCGCGGGAGGTAATGAATATGGGTATGTTGACATCAGAGTTTGACATCAATGTAGCTAAAAGGGTATGGCGTGAAGAGGCGTTTGATGAGGGTATGCTAATAGGTATGCAGGAGGGCGAACAAAAAGGCAAGCTAGAGGGCAAGCTAGAAGGCAAGTTTGAAACTGCTAAAAATTTTTTAGCACTCGGTATGCCCCTTGATTTTGTATCAAAGGGCACAGGGCTTTCACTTGCCAAGTTAAAAGAGCTACAGAACGACATAATTGTAT
The DNA here is from genome assembly GCA_025997275.1 of Deferribacterales bacterium. Classification (GTDB taxonomy): domain Bacteria; phylum Chrysiogenota; class Deferribacteres; order Deferribacterales; family JAISNW01; genus BNUJ01. The sequence goes on along the minus strand of BNUJ01000006.1, from coordinate 7,133 downwards.
AATACGGAGCTACCAGCTACTAATAAACCAGTGGACTATTATAGCAAAAAAATATTGCACTTTTACGTATTTTAATGTATTACTATGCAATATGTTAGAAAAGTTATTCTCTATCACTGATGTCGGCATAATTCGCACTGTGCGAATACTTGGAATGAAGTTTGAGTTCCTCAACTCAATAGAGTTCGCTAAGAATGTTTTTCGCACTATCAGGGCTACCACTGTGCTGGACTACCTGCCAGCCGTTACCATTCCCGTAGCAGAACAATGCAACAGTGATTGTTATGGTTGCTATGTTTTCTCTACTTTAGCTAAAGAAGAATTTTACGACATCAAAACCTTTGAGCAGGATATAAATAGGCTGTCAGAGCTTACCTCGCTTACCTCTGGGGGGGGGGGTAGTAGCTCCATACACTGGTGAGATTTTCTTGGCAGGCGGGGAGCCGTTGCTGAATCCGAACATCATCTCATTTTTTGAGCTGTCTCGTAGAGCGTTCCCAGACCCAAGTGTTAGAATTGTGCTAATAACAAACGGTCTGTTGTTGTTAAAACAGAAAGCACCATTCTTTAAGGCAGTTTTAGACAACAATATAACTGTATCTCCGACAAAATATCCTGATATGGACTGGAACAAGATAGAGCAATACGTTGAGAGCTTTGGAGTAACGCTTAAGTATTTCACCGATACGGATTTCCGGTCAGGGTCAGTTTCAAATAAAAACGAGCGGGTTTCTGGCAAATATCCCTTGCATTTAGACGGAAAATGCTCCCTTACACCGTTTGATTCTTATTCACGTTGCGGAGTATCAAACGGAGCATGCGGTGTGATGAGGAATGGCAGGCTATATCCCTGCGGTATCATAGCGGGCATTCACCACTTTAACAACTATTTTAATCAAAATCTCCCTGTTACGTCTCACGACTATATGGACATCTACAAGGTGGCTAACTGCAAAGAAATATTAGAATACATAGCGAAACCGCACCCATTCTGCAAATACTGCGACGTGGCAGGCAGAGTTGCATCTCTTGGCGAATATCGGAAAACAACGCGCGATATTAGCGAGTGGACGTGACGAATAATTGCACTATGTTAGAAAAGTTATTCTCTATCACTGATGTCGGCATAATTCGCACTGTGCGAATACTCGGAATGAAGTTTGAGTTCCTCACCTCAATAGAGTTCGCTAAGAATGTTTTTCGCACTATTAGGGCTACCACGCCGCTGGACTACCTGCCAAAGCTATACATCCTCGTAGCAGAACACTGCAACGACAATTGTTATGGTTGCGTTGCTTTCTCTACTTTAGCTAAAGAAGAATTTTACGACATCAAAACCTTTGAGCAGGATATAAATAGAATGTCAGAGCTTACCTCTGTTGGTGAGGTTACGTTGGCGGGCGGGGAGCCGTTACTGAATCCGAACATCATCTCATTTTTTGAGCTGTCTCGTAGGGCGTTTCCAGACCCAAATATTAAAATTGTGCTATTTACGAACGGGCTGTTGTTGTTAAAACAGAAAGCACCATTCTTTAAGGCAGTTTTAGACAACAATATAACTGTATTCCCGACAAAATACCCTGATATGGACTGGAACAAGATAGAGCAATACGTTGGCAGTTTTGGAGTAACGCTTCAGTATTTCACCGATATGGGTTTCCAGTCAGGGGCAGTTTCAAATAAAAACGAGCGGGTTTCTGGCAAATACCCCTTGCATTTAGACGGAAAATGCTCCCTTACACCGTTTGATTCTTATTCACGTTGCGGACTATCAAATGGAGCATGCGGTGTGATGAGGAATGGCAAGCTCTACCCCTGCACTGTCATAGCGGGTATTCGCCACTTTAACAGCCATTTTAATCAAAATCTCCCTGTCACATCGCACGACTATATTGACATCTACAAGGTGGCAAACTGCAAAGAAATATTAGAATACATGGCAAAACCGCACCCATTCTGCAAATACTGCGACGTGGCAGGCAGAATTGCATCGTTTGGCGAATATCGGAAAACAACGCGCTCTATCAGCGAATGGACGACTTAATAATATTTTCTTTATCGCTCGTAGACCTCTTTTCTGTGAGCGATTCTTACTATTTTGACAATGTCCTTCTCTATTCGATATATGATACGCCAATCACCAACCCGCAACCGCCTGTATCCTGCCAACGTGTGCGTTAGAGGCTTGCCAAAGGATACTGGATAGTCATTAACCTTTCTTCTATTGCCCCTTTAATTCGTGATTTCATAGTCGCTGGTAGTGCTGGTATTTGCTTGGCTACTACTACATCAGCATATTCTATGTTATAAGACATCGGATGTTAGTCCCAAGCATCCTCATGAGAAATCCATCTTTTATTGGTGGCTTCAGTCTCCTCAGCAATACGTGAAAAATATACATCTTCGTCGTATTCCATCGCCTTGACTATAAGGTCGGATGCTACCCTAGATACAGGTATATGTTGTTTCCGCGCCCTGCTATTCAGCATAGCAACAACATCCACAGGGACAGTCACATTGATACGAGGGTTTGCATTAGCCATAGCTTAATCGTAACAACAAAAAATCAACTTGTCAATAGCAAACAGGCAAAATTATGTTAGGAAAGGTTATTCTCTATTACTGATGGACGATAAGCTTGACATTTTCTTATTTTTATTATATTACTGAGTTATGCAAAACGCAAATACAAACAGGGAGTATAAAGATACCGTCTTTACCAAGCTGTTTTCAGATAAGGGCAGGCTTGTTGAGCTTTATAATGCGATTGACGATGTGCACTATGCGGTATCAGACGGAATTACAATCAATACCCTAGAGAATGTTCTGTTTATGGGCAGACGAAACGATATATCATTTACTATAGGGGATAAGCTAGTTGTTTTAATGGAGCACCAGTCAACTATAAACGATAATATGCCGTTGCGTTTTTTAGAATATATAGCTCGTTTATATGAGGGTATGGTGGATAACGATGCGGTATATAGGAGAAACAGGTTGACAATACCCCGTCCAGAGTTTATAGTGTTATATAATGGCGTTACTTCGTTAAAAGCAGATGATTACTATATAAAGCTATCTGAAATGTTTGCAAAAGACGAAACAAGAAAGGATACACATAACTTTTTAGAGTTAGAAGCGAGAGTGTTGAATGTTAATAAGGGACATAACAGAAAAGTATTAAAAGCAAGTGGGACACTTGGAGACTATGCGGAGTTTGTGGAGGTAGTTAGGCAGGAGACAAAGGGGATAGATAGCGAGGATAAGGTAGCTTTAGCTGGTGCAATGGAGCGGGCTATAAGGCTCTGTATAGAGCGGGGTATATTGAAAGACTTTTTATATAGACACTCACGGGAGGTAATGAATATGGGTATGTTGACATCAGAGTTTGATATTAACGTAGCTAAAAGGGTATGGCGTGAAGAGGCGTTTGACGAGGGCATGCTAATAGGTATGCAGGAGGGCGAACAAAAAGGCAAGCTAGAGGGCAAGCTGGAAGGCGAGCAAAAAGGCAAGCTGGAAGGCAAGCTAGAAACTGCTAAAAATTTTTTAGCACTAGGTATGCCCCTTGATTTTGTATCAAAGGGCACAGGGCTTTCACTTGCCAAGTTAAAAGAGCTACAGAACGACATAATTGTATAATACGGAGCTGCCAGCTACTAATAAACCAGTGGACTATATATAGCAAAAAAATGTTGCACTTTTACGTATTTTAATGTATTACTATGCAATATGTTAGAAAAGTTATTCTCTATCACTGATGTCGGCATAATTCGCACTGTGCGAATACTCGGAATGAAGTTTGAGTTCCTCAACTCAATAGAGTTCGCTAAGAATGTTTTTCGCACTATTAGGTCTACCACTGTGCTGGACTACCTGCCAAAGCTATACATCCCCGTAGCAGAACACTGCAACGACAATTGTTATGGTTGCTGGACTTTCTCTACCTTAGCTAAAGAAGAATTTTACGACATCAAAACCTTTGAGCAGGATATAAATAGGCTGTCAGAGCTTACCTCGCTTACCTCTGAGGGGGGGGGGGGGGCTACTCCATACACTGGTGAGGTTACGTTGGCGGGCGGGGAGCCGTTGCTGAATCCGAACATCATCTCATTTTTTGAGCTGTCTCGTAGGGCATTTCCAGACCCAAGTGTTAAAATTGTGCTAATAACGAACGGTCTGTTGTTGTTAAAACAGAAAGCACCATTCTTTAAGGCAGTTTTAGACAACAATATAACTATCTCCCCAACAAAATATCCTGATATGGACTGGAACAAGATAGAGCAATACGTTGAGAGCTTTGGAGTAACGCTTCAGTATAGCACCGATATGGGTTTCCAGTCAGGACCAGTTTCAAATAAAAACGAGCGGGTTTCTGGCAAAATGCCCTTGCATTTAGACGGAAAATGCTCCCTTACACCGTTTGATTCTTATTCACGTTGCGGACTATCAAACGGAGCATGCAGTGTGATGAGGAATGGCAAGCTCTACCCCTGCAGTATCATAGCGGGTATTCGCCACTTTAACAGCCATTTTAATCAAAATCTCCCTGTTTCGTCTCACGACTATATGGACATCTACAAGGTAGCAAACTGCAAAGAAATATTAGAATACATGGCAAAACCGCACCCATTCTGCAAATACTGCAACGTGGCAGGCAGAGTTGCATCGTTTGGCGAATATCGGAAAACAACGCACTCTATCAGCGAATGGACGACTTAATAATTATGCCCGTCCTAGACGTGGTGTTCCCGCCTGACAATACATCAGCTTCCTCATAGTTTATAAAATATGAAACACGCACTCTATAACACCTTCATACAATTACACTAAAAACATGTCAATGGGAATTTTAGAGATTTTTCTATAACTTAAAAATTTTTGTGTATAATATACAAATATTTAGGGGGTTAGTTATGGTTGCTATGAGGCGTGCAGAAAAGCGTTGTGAAGATAAGGCTGAGTTAGAGGCGTTTCTGAAACGTATCCAGCACATGCAAATAGCCATTAACACTGGCGATGCACCTTATGTATTGCCAATCAACTTTACCTATAGTAATAATTCGTTGTTAGTTCACTCCGCCCCAGTCGGCAGAAAGATTGAGCTATTAAAGAAATCGCCTGTCGTTGGTTGGACGGTGAACGAGCAAATTGCTATCCGCCAGCACGAGACCGACCCTAACCGCACAGGCACATACTACAACAGCGTAATCGGCACAGCAAAGGCAACTTTCATAGACGACGAGACTGAAAAGACGCGCCATCTGAATACATTGCTGGAAAAATACACTAAACACAAAGATGCAACATTTCCTAGCGAGATGTTGAGCAAACTTGTGGTGATAAGGTTTGATATAATAGAGATGGATTTTAAGATTGCTAGGCAAAACTAACTATGAACGACAGTAAGATATACGATGTGGCAGTAGTGGGCGGCGGTTTGAGCGGTATCACATTTGCGCACACTGTTGCCAAGCATGGACTTGAGGTGCTGTTGTTAGAGAAACGAGATGTTTTAGGCGGTTGCGTTCACACTATAAACCCCTATAAAGACAATTATTTTGCAGAGCTTGGCGCACACACGATATATTCCAGCTATGCGGCAATTATCCGCCTGATAAATGCTTGTAAGTTGCAAGGTGAGATTATCCCATACAAGTCTGCCCCATACAAGATGTATGCAAATGGGCACATTAGTTCAATGTTTCGGCATATCTACCCGATAGAGGGCTTTTTTAGCCTGTTTAATATATTCACCACTAAAAAGCGCGGGTTAACAGTGGCGGAGTATTATAGCAAGCTGCTAGGCAAGCGCAACTTTGCTGACTTGATACACCCCGCAACTAGTGCCGTAATCTGCCAAAATTCTGCTACATTTGCCGCTGACCTGCTACTAAAAATCCGCAAGAAAGATAAAACTTACCCACGCTCATTTACTATCAATGGTGGCTTGGGCGCACTGCTTAACACTGCAGCAAATGGAAAAAATATAGAGCTTCATACTAACGCTGACGTAGTTGGCATTGAAAAGACAACTAACGGCTGGGACATAAAGACGGCTAGCGGGGCATATAGCACAAAGCAACTTGCATTAGCTACTGAGGGGAGAGTCGCTGCCGAGCTAGTAGCACCCGTTTATCAGGATATGGCAAAGTTGCTTAAAGCATTGCCAAGCCGTGCGTCTAGGGCATTTAATGTGTCATTTGCGGCAAATAAATCTAATGTAAAGCATTTTGCGTATATTATAGCAAAGAACGCCTCCTTTACTGCCATTGTGTCGCGCGATATGCTCCCAGATGTGCAATATCGCTCTGCGACCTTTCACTTTAAGCCCGACAGCAACCCCGCCTATGACAGGCAGACAGCTGATGAGGTGTTAGAGCTAAAAGATAGAGACTACGTAACCAACACTGCTCACTTTGAGCTACCGCATTTAGGGGTATCACACCACGAGTGGCGCAGACAACTTGATACAGAGCTGGTGAAAGCGCACGGCTTCTACCTATTAGGCAACTACTTTGATGGTCTATCTATGGAGGACTGCGCCCTGCGCGCAGAAAACGAGGCATTGAGGGCTGCACGTGCCGCAAACATTCATATCTAACGACATAGCAGACTACGAACTGATAGATGCTGGCAACGGGTTGCGCCTAGAGCGTTGGGGGACGGTGACGCTGGTGCGCCCAGACCCGACAGCCCTATGGCAGGCAAGCGATAATCCGCTCTGGAAGTCTGCAGATGCCCGCTATCACCGCTCATCCAGCGGCGGCGGCAGATGGGAGTTTATGCGCAAAGTGCCTGACGAGTGGCGTGTCCACTGGGGCAACCTGACTTTTAAGGTGCGTCTGACGGGATTCAAGCATACAGGACTTTTCCCAGAGCAGGCACACAACTGGCGACTAATAGAGAATGCCATAAAGAATGCTGGCAGACCGCTCAAGCTATTAAATCTATTTGGCTATACGGGTGCGGCAAGCGTAGTGGCGACAAAGGCTGGCGCAAGTGTGTGCCATGTAGATTCATCTAAAGGTATGCTAGATTGGTGCCGTGAGAATGCCGACCTATCAGGGGTAAATAATGAAATACGGCTAATAGCCGATGACTGCCTGAAGTTTGTGCTGCGGGAGGGCAGA